>JALZWJ010000332.1 GCA_023300065.1 Akkermansiaceae bacterium | reverse complement strand
AGGCCATTTGCTCGCGCAAGATCGCGCCGATGTCATTCTTGTGCGCGGCGTGATCAATCCGCGCTCCCTCGATCTGGAGGAGGAAAGGTTCATCGCCATCCAGAAAGCGAGCCGCCGCGGCCTCTGACATTTCCGCCAAGGTCGGGACCTTCATCTGCATCTTGGCATTCTGATTCCGATCAATGGTGTAAGGCATGTGTCCGGACGAAAAGGTCCCTAGGATCTTCTTGGACTTCGACTTCAAGAGCTCGTCTCGCGTCCCGACCACGTCATAATCCTCCTTCGCAAAACTCGTAAAAAGGTCTTTTTTATCCTTCCTCACCTTCGGATCAAAAAACTTTGACCCTCCACCCAGAATGACATCGACCCGATTCAGATACTGCGGCGCGATGAGATCCTCCTGCCCCCGTTTCACTACCGAGGCGGCGAAACCTGCGGGAGTCGCGTGCGTAATGCTCGCGGTCGAGACTAAGCCAAGCCGCACGCGGTTCTTCTCCAGCGTCTCACCAATCGACTCCAACCTCTTCCCCTTGTCATCGACGTTAATTTGACCATTCGGAATTCGCTTCCCAGAGCTCCAAGCCGAGGACGCAGCGGCAGAATCCGTAACCATGGAATTTGAGGATGCGGTATCCATGAGGCCTAGGGTCGCTTTAGAGTTCGAGAGCAACTCCCACCACCGAGTCCCCTTCCCGCGCACTTGAGTGGAAAATGCCTCCGTCATCGAGAGCACCCCCTGGCTCATTCCATCGGAGACCATGAAGATGATACCTCGTGGCTTCTTCGGCGGGCTACTTGCTTGTGCATCGGGAGCCGACTGCGCGCG
The DNA here is from genome assembly GCA_023300065.1 of Akkermansiaceae bacterium. Lineage (GTDB taxonomy): Bacteria > Verrucomicrobiota > Verrucomicrobiia > Verrucomicrobiales > Akkermansiaceae > SW10. The sequence continues at coordinate 9,930 of JALZWJ010000332.1, read as the reverse complement.
GGCCGGCGAAATCGTGGCAAGCGCCGCGGTGGCGCCCCCAATAAGACTTCCTTTCAGGAGATGACGACGTGAATGCTTCATAGCTAATCCTACCCCATTTTGGGGAAAACGACGACGCTAAATTTTAGGAAGCTTCGATGATTTCAAAATCCCCCGAACTGCGGATCCAAGTTCGCAGTTCTTCAATCGAGTGGTGGCCTGATTTAATGATGATGGTATCCAGAGCGGGAAGGCTCAGGGGCTGTTTAAGACGGAAGCGGGCACAACCTGTGAGGTCGAGTTTCTGAATGGTTAGGCCATTGAGTTGCGCGAGGTCGAGCACGGACGGGCTTTCTAAGGTGAGATTGCGAACGTTCAGATACCGCAGCACACATTGTTCGGATCCACCTCGATTGACGATCAATCGAGGACGATTGAGAGAGCGTAAAGTGAGCTCCGACTCTTCTAACCCCGGTTTCAGTTCGATATTTTCATGACTGGGGTTGAGATAATTTATGAGTTCTAGAACCACTTGGTGATAGGACTTTTTTGAAGGGCGGACTGCGGCATCGTAGGAAATCATCCGTTCAATAATCGGGCGATGGTTTGGGTCTAGCGTGCGTGCTTCCTCTAAGAAATCACAGAGGGCTTCCAGCGAGGGCCTTTTTTCCCGATGATAGTCAAATTCTGGAAAAGCTTGAGCAAAGGACATGTATCCGTGGCGCGCATGTCCCTCCGGTAGTGGGAACTCCAGCGCACCTTTGAAATTTAGTTGAATCGAATTGAGGGCAAAGAGTTGAAATTTTGCAGCCTCTGAATCGGGGTTAAGCGCGAGCGAGTGCTCTGCCAGCACCACGGCCTCGCGGATGCTTTTCATCGGGGTGTCAAAAACCCCTTTGCTTTTCAGATTTTTAACTGACGACATTAAAGACTGGGAAAGAGCACGTTGCTCTTCCTGTGATTTTGAGAGGGCGTCAAGATGCCGCTGGTTGGCGGCATCGGCTGCGGTTGCGTAGTGATCGGCTAGGTGAGATTCTTCGCGCACGGATTGCTGAAGGAAGTCGAGTCTTTGAACAAAGAGAGTGCTTAAGACGCTGAGGAGAATCATTGAAAAGAAGGCGACAAAAACGGGAATCCGATTCCGAGAAGCGAAGAGAAAGGCCTCGCGTAGGAAGTGGGTCTCTTCCGCCTTGGGCGAAAATCCTTCCATGTATCGTAGAACATCTTTTTTCAGCTCGGAGACCGACTGGTAGCGCCCACTGGGATCTTTCGTCAAAGCCTTCAAGGTAACGGCACCGAGGCCGAGTGGGATTTTGCGAGAGGGAAATTTTTGACATGGGTCTGCGACGTTGCCTTCAGAGGTAGCGGCCAGCCGAGCTTCATGATCACCCCGGAACGGTGGTTCATCGGTGAGAATAGCGTGCAAGATACAACCGAGGGAGAAGACATCCGTGCGGGGATCCTTGGCTATGTCTTTTGCAATCTGCTCGGGGGCCATGTAACCGGGTGTTCCCTTAATTTGGCCGACGAGAGTCATGTTATCGAGCAGATCGTGGGAGGGGGAATCGGGGGAATCTCCCTCAGGATCAGAAATGATTTTCCCAAGCCCCCAGTCACAGACCAGGACTTCTCCGAAGGCATCAGTCTGGATGTTTTCGGGCTTGAGGTCGAGGTGGAGGATATTCTTCGAATGAGCGTAGGAAACAGCATCGCAGATTTTCAGGAAATCGCGCAGGAGGTCGTGCAGTTCTCGCTGGCTGCCTTTGATGAAGCTATCAAGCGTGGTGTCTCCCTTGAGGTCCATCGTGAAAAATGGGTGCCCGGAGGGGTCGATCCCGACATCATGGACACTAATAATATTGGGATGATTTAGCGAGGAAGTGAGCCATGCCTCATGGACAAAGAGATCATAAAACTCGGGGCCGTGGTCTGGGCGGAGGCGCGCCATCGCAAGCCATCTCCGCGTGTGGTTATCAAAGGTCCGGCAGACCTCCTTGACGCCGCCTTTTCCGATTAAGGTTTCATCTTGATAGCGGGTCGAGGTTTCGGAGAGCTCAATGTAAGAAGGACACAAAGCCTCGAAGCCTTCTTCGTCGAGATTAGTCGCTTCTTGGTAAGCTTGGATCAAACGATAATCGTTCTGATACGCGTCATCATCTTGAGGATTTTTGGTGGAGCGGCTCATCCCTCTAGCTCGGCAGAGAGTTTTCGGATCTCAAGATACAGGCGCTTCTTGACCCGTTTTTTTAAAGTATAAACCGTAGCAATCGTCAGCTGCGTCTTCGCGGCAATATCAGCAGCGCAATGTCCATCTAACCCAAGTTCAAAAACCTCCATAGCCTGTCCACTAAAAGCCTCTCTTGTCCGGCACATCGCCTGGCTCCCGATATAGGCGGCCCACTCTCTTTCGATGACATTTTCGATCTCCGGGGCGGTAATCTCGTGATTTTCGCGTGCGTGATTCGACATCTGGTCCAGAGATTTCTTGGCGCTATATTGCTTCCGGAAATAGCTATTAGCTTTATTCCGAATGATGGCGCTCAGCCAATAGCGAAACTTCGCCTTCTTACGATCATACCGAGGCAGGCTTTTGGTCAGGCCGATGAGGATCTGTTGGGAAAGATCTTCCAAATCATCACGCGAAACTCCGAGCTGATTCAGAACACAGAAAATAAAATGGCGATATTGCTCCACCACCTCCACCCATGCGCTTTCGTCTTTCAAGTCGGTTGCCCGTTGAAGAAGAGAGTGACGGGTTTGAAAAGTCGATGCCATCGGGAAAGAGCGTCAACTTTAGCGAAATGGAATCGCGTGTGAAGGAAATGTTTCTAATCTCTGAGACTGGGTAGACCGCTACTCGGGAGCAGCGACTTCCAATCTAAAAAATAGGCGGTCTAAGTTCCCCTCGACTCCATCCACGCGGTCGATCGGCCCAAGATCGACAACCAAGTCCACCTCTGTCCCGGTGCCGGAGATGCTCCCGACGACAGACCAGTTGATGAGATCAGTGGACCATGTGACCTGGTAAGTGCGCCCGCTAATGCTGGGCCAGCTGACAACCACAGAACCACTTTGCCGGCTAAAGCTACTGATGCGCAATACATCATTACGGTCGGTTGGATCGGTACCAGAGATGAACTCATCCAGATTACTGGCTCCGTCACCATCTAGATCGCCCCTGGCATCCAGCGGCCAATCGGGGTCAAGACCATTGGCGAGCTCGTAAGCATTCGGCAGGGTATCGCCATCGTTATCTGGAACCCGTGGGAAAAGGCTCGTCGATTCAGTGGTGCGGAGATTGTCGAGAAGACCCAGGAGGTCACGGCCCGTGAGTGCGGTCAGCTCGCTCCGGATCGCGGTATCATCGGTCAGGTTCTCGATGAGATTGGTATTTTCTCCGAGGTCAATATTCTGCTCGAAGAGTTGTTTTGGGCTGCCTTGATCGATTCCGGCAGCGCCGAAGAACTCGATATTATCAGTCTTCCAAGATCTATCCGAACTTCCTCCGGTGGAATCGATGAACTTCCATCCGTCGGGGGTTTTAAGAGCTAAGTCGCCTCGTTGCCCGCTGAGCACGATCGCTTCACGCTGGACCGAGGGCTTTGCTTGGCCACGGATGAGATTCAGGAAACTCTCACCATCGGGTGCGGTGGAATCGGGGAGATCCACGCCGAGATAGGCGGCGATGGAGGCGAAGATATCGCCCTGCCAGATGGGGTCAGTGACTTTCAGGCCAGCCGCTGCTTGGCCGGGCCAGCGGACCATGAAGGGGACGCGGGTGCCGCCGTCATAGGTCTCTCGTTTATGGCCTCGCAAGGGTCCATTGGCGTCACTCCCGAAGAGGATGCTCTCACGCAGCATGTCACTCTCAGGTCCATTATCTGAGGTGAAGACGACCATGGTATTAGCACCGAAGCCGTTATTATCGATGGCTGCAAGAATGCGGCCCACGCGGTCATCGACCTCGCGCATCCAATCCGCAAAAATAAAGCCTCGGTTCGTATCCTCACCGATAAAAGGTGGGGTCAGTGCCCAAGGCCGGTGTGGTGAATGCAGGGGCAGGTAAACAAAGAAAGGATCGGCATCTCCGCTCGTGGCGCGGTCTGCGAAGTAGGCTTCAGCATCGTTCACCAGCTGTGGGCCAAGATCGACCTGCTCGTAGGAAGGATCGCCGAGACCAGCGCGTGAGCCCTTTGCCCCCACCACCGTCGAGTTAAGCTCAGCCGTGGTGAACCAGCGGAACGGGTCGGTATTGAGAGCATCCCGATACCCCCCTGCCCCGCCATTGAGCGAGGTGTCCCAAAATTGCATGCGGTCATCGATCATGTAGACGTAGGGCGCGAAGTTGATCGCCACGGCATTGCCGCGATATTGGTCAAATCCGTGATCGGTGGCATGCAGTTCAACGGGCCGCGCCCAATCGACCTCTGCTCCATCCTCCGGGTTATCGGAGATGCGCGTTCCATCTCTTCGATAGAAAGCGCCGCCTAGGTGCCACTTCCCGATTGCAGCGGTGTCGTATTGCTGGGTTTTGAGGAACTCCGCGATGGTGACATCAGAGACCCGCGGGAGTTCATCGCCGCCAATCGTGCCGCCATAGTTATTCGTGATATTATCAAACTCTCTAAAATTGTATTTACCGGTGAGCAGTGAGTAGCGGCTGGGAGTGCACACTCCATTTGCGGAGTGGCCCTGAGTAAACATCACCCCTTGCGCAGCGAGTTCGTCAATATTTGGCGTGGGCGCAGAGCTGGTGGTGCCAAATAACTCCCCATAAGCGGAGATGTCACCAAATCCCAGATCATCGGCATAAATGATGACCACGTTTGGCCTCGCCGCGGGCGGTCGATGGTCGGGGATATCGGCCGCATCATTCGGGAGAGAACCAAAGGCAACTTCTGCCTCATCGCGGTAGCTGTCCCCATCGCTATCGATGAAAGCGATGAGGGGGCCGGTGTCGGGCGGCCGTGCATTAGGATCCGTTCCCGCGAGAATTTCTGAATGATCATCACTCCCATCACCATCGGAATCCGCTTCGAGTGGATCGGTGGGGTCCCCCGGAGCACCGGACTGCACGCCCGCGACCCAAGGGTTGAGCGTGCCATTGACCTCTTGGCCATCGAGAAGACCATCATCATCACTATCGCTGTCCTGCGGATCAGTCCCCGCGATGAATTCTTGCAAATGAGTCAGGCCATCAGCACCTCCAGACGAATCATTATCGAGGTCTGCATCATCGACATTTGGATCGAGACCATTTGCCAACTCATAATTGTCAGATAGCCCATCGTTATCGGAATCAAGGACGCTTGTAATCACGAGTCGGGGATTCAGAAAGCCCGCGGCATTCGATTCAAGGTTACCGAGAAATACCGCGAGCCCGTAGTTATCGAACGTCCCATTCACCCACCCCGCTACAATGTCGGTGACATCTGACGAGACTGATGAAGGAGGGCTGAGAGCTGAAATGTCCACGATCAGAGCTGAGCGGTCTGCCGCGTCATCGATCCCCCAAGTGTGGAGAGGAAAAATGGTGGTGGCATTCCACGCTCCATTGGTCACGCGCCCCACAACGGCGGCGGTGCTGTTCAGATCGTTCAGTTGAAAATTGTAGTCCGCCGTGAAAAAAACCGAAAATCCGGGAGTGCTGACTTCTGTCGCCGTCAACGAACTGACATCGAAATTCAAAAAGGAGCTGACTCGACGGTCGAGTTCAGTCGAGTTTCGTCTTTCACGGATGTAGATGGACGAGGCGCTCGTCGAGTCACCACTATTCACAGAGGTCGCGCCGGTGACTGCTGCGCTTTGGGCATCGGTCGTGAAGACCGTGCTTGGGTTCAGATTACTAGCCGTGGTCGCAGAGTCACCGTTCACAAAAATGGAAGCGACCTCAATGACGCTATCGGCCTCATTCACCTGCTGATACACCATGGAGGCAAACAGGGAATCATCATTTGTCAGAGTCGAGTAATCGAAACCCGCAGGCCAAACTCCATCCGCATCCACAGAACCCGTGAGACCAGTCAGGCAGACCTGCCAGCCGTCCCTATTAAAACGGTAATCGACGGTGTAGCCGTCTTGTAGGCTGCTCAGAGTGTAAGTTCCAAGAGAGGCTATAATGACCTCATTTCCAGCTGCATTGTCGTACACAAAATTGACCGCGCCTCCGATAAAACGAATCCCCAAAGCCCAGCCATCAGCCCCTCCGGCGAGTTCAGAGTTGTTCCAAATCTCCGTATTATTTCCAGTCAGTCCAGCCCAGTGGCCGTTGTTCGTGGGCTGCCCATCGGGATCAGTGATGCTCGTGATAGTGATGGACGCCGTGATGGTTGAAAAGAGCGCGCCATTAAAAGAACTCCCACTAACACAGCCGACCGCTCCATTAGAGGCCTCGTCAATAGACATCGCAGCTTGCCCTGTGGCGTTATTCCAAGAAGGGTTTCCGATAGAATTTGAAATGAGATTAAAATCCTCACGCAAGCCATCTACGGTATTATTGAAAGTGGCGTTAATGATGACTTCGCTCGCCGGATTGATGAATGCGGCAGAGGTTACTAAAAGAGACGCCCCGAGCAGAGACAAGGACGTCACCAGAGTGATTGGGAAACGAGGTGATTTAGGGGAAAAGTGCATTTTTTGAAACGAAGCAAAAGAAGTGAAAGTTCGGCAGGTTAATATTCAATACGAAAGAAGACTCTGTCCTCATTCTCTAACCCGAAGTTAGTCAGGTCATACGTGCGGCTTGTGCTGGTTCCCGCATCTCCAAGAATCCCGCTTTCTAGGCCTCCTTCCCAATTGATCATATCCAGTGAGTAAAATACGCTAAAGATGTCTGACTCCGTGGAGTCCCAAGTCAGAGACACCGTATTGTCAGTTCGATTTCGTGAAACCTCCGTGATTTGAAGAACACGCGTTCCCGCTTCACGAACCTGCATGAAGTTCAAAACAGTGGCTCCCCCTCCTAATGAATCTTCACCCGTATTGAATTGATTCACCTCAAAGCTCTGCACCGTGGAGCTTGCCGTGAACGATCCGGTAAAGAGAATCGCTGGATTTTCAGATCCGCCAAAGATCGTGTTTGTGACGCCCACGGGATCCCCCCCGACCTCGCCTCCTACTCTGTCGATCGTATAAAATCGCCCCTCAACCGTCCCGATATCACGGTCATCTGCACGGCCAATCTGAATCACGTAGGATTGGCCCGGAGTGAGGCCCAAGATCGCCACCTTGGGGTCAGTCCCAACGGTCCAACTGCTCTCCAAAAGAGCGCTAAGTGGTGGGTCTTCATCATCGTAGAAGGTGGGTTGATCCATCGTTCCACCCGTAATCAAGGTAATCGTATTACGGGTCGCATTCGTCCCCGCAACATCCGCCGCATTTTCGAAAAGGATGCCATTCACTACTGCTGCTGGTCCGCCAAAGTTCTCCGCAAAAAGTAGCGCCCCACTGGTGATAAGATTGGTTTCACCGGTCAGTTCTGAAACAGCCCAAGAAATGGTCGCAACCGCAGGGGTGGAAGAAAAGTCATTCGGGTTTGAGCCAGCGGCCAATTCTACCCCGTCTAAAAAACCATCGAAATCCATATCAGGAATGATTGGATCCGTGGTGCTCGCTTCTGCAGTTTCGACATCATCAGCGATGCCATCTCCATCCGTATCAGGGTTCGATGGATCGGTAGGACCGGCCACCTCCACATCATCGTTCAAGCTGTCTCCATCAGAGTCCGCGAGCCCCGGCTTGGTGCCCTGTCCCTGCTCCTCCAAGTTACTCAGGCCATCACTATCCGGATCGCCCAACGCTCCGTTATCTCCAGTTGCATCTGCGGGGTCCAGCCCGTTGGCAACCTCGTAAGCATCTAGTAACTGGTCTCCATCGGTATCGTTCGTCAAAGGATTACTCATCGAGCCATTAGCGTCATCGAGTTCCTCAAAATCACTCAGTCCACCTGAGTCAGAATCCGCGATCAAGGGATTTGTCGTGAGTCCAGGCGCTCCCGTCGCCGCATCTCCGGCTTGATCCCCCTGAAAAGGATTGAGGGTCCCGTTGACTTCCTCACCATCCAGAAGTTGATCGCCATCCGAATCGCTATCCTGCGGGTCCGTTCCGGCACGAAACTCCTCTAAATTAGTCAAGCCGTCTGGGCCGCCATCGGCATCGTTATCGATGCCCGCATCATCCACGTTGGGGTCCAAACCATTCGCGACTTCATAATCGTCCGGAATCGCATCATTATCACGATCAGTTGGAATCGTGATGACTAGTTGGGGATTATCAAAACCCGCTCCTTGTGACTCTAATTGATTAAAAAAAAGCACGAACCCGTAATTCGGCTCAACACCGACCAACCAGTCTCTCACAATATTGGTGACATCAATCGTTAAGGTCTGCCCCGTTGCAGCCTCGTTTGCTACGTTCGTAATGAAATGAATGACATCTGCGGCAGACGTAATATCATTAGCAGCATCTAGACCATAAGAATGCAGCGGAAGCGCAGTCACGCTATCCCAGGCGGACGCCGTTACCCTGCCAAGCGCAGCCCCCGCCGCATTTGTCGTGTTCAGCTGCCCGACATATTCAAGAGTCAGAGACGCTGTAAAAAGCGGCACTGCAAGCGCAGTTACAGCCTCGGGTTCTGTCAGGTCAAATTGAATAAAAGAGCTGATCCGGCGATCACTCTGATCCGGATTTCTACGTTCCCGAATGACAAGATCGCCAGTAACAACAGCATTGACACCCGCAAGGGCCGAAGTGCCATCAGCATTCGCGGGATTAAGATTATCAGTGACCGCAGTATCAGAAGGGCTCAGAATTGTTAGAGTTTGACCGAGGAGACTTACTGAAAATGAGGCGATCCCAAAAGAACCCAGCACACAGAGGAGGGGGATTTTTAATAAATTCATGGAAAGTGGAGATTAAGCGGCTTTATGATTTCTCCACTAACGCCGACGGACGGCTAGAAAACCCAGCAACCCGAACCCCGTGAGAATGAGCGCAGATGGCTCAGGGACGATGGCGGTGTTAATCGCGGCTCCGGCGAGATAAGAAGCTTGGCTAAGATTATTATTTCCAGCGTTAGAAGCGGCTGGAGTGCCTAATAAAATAAGTCCTTGATTGGCAAAAGTGCCATTGACCCATCCCTGCACAATCGAGGTGACATCAAGCGAGAGAGCCTGAGAATCGGCAACAGTATGTATATCAGCAAGGATCACGGACTGATCTGCAGAAGCAGCAGCCCACGCAAACTGCGGATCAGGATCACCGCTATCAGAAATCGAATCCCAATCACCAGAAACGTTCCGCCCTAGCGATAAATCTAGCCCCGTATTGACACTATTTAGCTGCCCCACGTGATTGACAGTGAATGTGGCTTGAAACCCCGGAGTATTCACCTCGGCCACGGTCAAGTTACTCGTATCGACTCCCAGAAAAGAAACAACGCGGCGATCGGTCTGATTAGAATTTTGACGCTCTCGAACCGCATAGTCAAACGCCACGCCATTGGTAGGAAGACCGCTGTTAGCGGCCGAACCGACCGTGCCATCAGCTGTGACGATGAGATTATCAGAAATTGAAAGGACCGCGGAATGGGCCAGGTGGCTTGTACTGATCATCGTCAAAACTACGGCGCTACTAAAAATCAATTTTTTCATACAAAATAAGGTCTGAGGTTAAAATGACGCACCCTTGAAAAGTGCTTACCTTACTATTCGAAGCTGAAAGGTGTATTGGGACAGCCACTGAAGAAAAAATGAGTAATTGAAATTCCAGTTGACCCGCTTCCTCATCGAACCTACATGAACACCTGTTCTTGAGATTGCTCTAGCCAATCAAAGAGAAATTTCCCACCTCCTTATAGCTAGGAACAAAATACGATCATGGCCTCCACAGAAGCACGCAACAAAAACAGAACTCGTCCCTCAAAGTCGAATTCAGCGAGAAACAAACGTCAAA
>JALZWJ010000331.1 GCA_023300065.1 Akkermansiaceae bacterium | reverse complement strand
ACTCCAGTTGGCATTCTCGATTCCAAGATCGCCCAATGCTGAGTCGAGAGGAATCCGTGAAGACATAAAACCTGAGCCTTCAATAGAAGAGATCTGAGGTGCTGAAGGGATTTCTCCGAAAAGAGTTAGCTGAAGGTCGACAGGTGTTGTCTGGGTACGCTCTATAAACATTCCCTCTTCAGGAAAAACAACCATGTCATTGGATACGGTGTTGGTCACTGTGTTAATCCAGATGTTGGGTCCAGTGATGAATCTAAAAGTATCCCATTTGCTGTCGGCCTGATTCCAAATATAAATACGGTCATTCGCGTGGATACTCGCAGTAATTGAGGCGAGAAGTGAGGATAGAGTGTTCGCTTTCCGGATTTTGATCGTGCTGCTGGCTGGGAAGTTTGTCAAAAGGTCAACGTTTCTAGAAACGAGAGTCAGCCCGCCAGTCGTGGTATTGGCTGAAATCAAGAAGGCTTCTTGGGCCGGAGAAATGCCGTCGGCATTACCAGCATCATCAGTAACGGAAAGGTAAGCTAGGTAGGGCTCGCTAGTCCATTGGTTCGCAGTCCAAGCCACTCCACTTACTGAGGCTGCTTGTGTGTCTTCGCCTGTTGGGTTAGCAGAAAACTCTCCGATGGTGACTGAACCAGCGAAAGCAAGGTCTTGGAGAAGAACTACAGAGAGCGCTGTTAACGAGCTTGTTCCTGCCGAAGGAGCTTCTTCGAGCGTGATTCTGGTATACCCCTGCGGAATCGTGTAGACCGTGTCGGCCAAGAGGGGGGCAGAGAGGAGGGTGGCTAATAGGGTGGTAGAGAGTCTCATGCGGTTTACGTTAATTTGGGTTGATTAAAGACCCTGTAGGATTTTGGACGGTGAGGCAACCTAAAAAGTGAGGGCGTTTTTTTCTGAATTTGGGTGTGTTTGGTTGATTCTCAGCGGGATGCCACGATCTGGTGTTGCGGAGGGGGGACGGTCTGGTAGGGTCGCTTTGAAGTGAAAGGCGGATATACGATTGGAAATGAGAAGTTGGTGAAGGTATTAGATGGTGCTTCGGGCCATCTTCTGGGGCTGTGGAAGAAACAGGGAAAAGATGAGGGGGCGCTCCGTATTGCGGTGGTGGGAGGCGGTTGTAGCGGTCTCCAGTATCAGATGGATTTGGTGGATGGCCCCCGGGACCGCGATATTATGGTGACGAGCAATGGGGTGAATGTGGTAATTGATCCTAAGAGCGCGCTTTTTGTGAGCGGGAGTGAGTTGGATTACTCCGATGATCTCCAGCAAGGCGGCTTTAAGGTGAGTAATCCTAATGCGGTGGTGACGTGTTCGTGCGGCGAGAGCTTCGCGGCTTAAGCCTGAACCTGATTTTTAAATCGAATGGATCCGTATGTGCGACTTGGTTTGCCATTGCAGTTAGACCTTGATTTGGAGGTGATTGCGGGGGCGGCGCGGGAATTAACGAAGGCTGCCCACCCGGATGCGGGTGGTGATGCACAGCAGTTTGCAGAGGTTCGGAAAGCGGGCGATTTGTTAAAGGCTCCGGTGTCTCGGCTGAAGGTGGCTTTGGAGCTGGCGGGAGGGGATGCGGCGGAACGTGGGAGTGTGCCGAGTGAGTTGATGGATTTTTTTTCGCCGGTGGCGGGTGTTTTGGAAGAGGTGGCTGCTTTTGTGTCGGAGCGGGCGCAGGCGATGAGTGGATTAGGTAAAGCGGTGCTGGATGCTAAGGTACCGGTTTTGAAGGGGAAGTTGGAGTTGTTGATCGAGTCGTTGGGGGAAATTGAGACCGATCAGGTGGGGCGATTTCAAGGGTTTGATGATCGAGGATGGGAGAGTTGTATAGATGAGATGGGGGAGGCTTTTCGGGCGCTTTTGTTTGTGGGAAAGTGGCTGGCTCAGTTGCGGGAGGCGACGGGAAAAATTTTTGAGGCCTTGCTCGCAGGGTGACTTCGCTTTAGTTCAGTGGCATGAGCGTTGGTGTGAGCGAGGTGATCGTAGGAATTGATTTAGGGACGACTCAGTCCGCGGTGGCGGTGGTAGATTCGGGCTTCCCTATTTTGTTGGCAGATGAGCAAGGACGGAGTTTGACGCCGAGCGCGGTTTGGTATGGAGCGAATGGTGAGGTTGAGGTGGGGTATGAAGCGCTGCACCGTAGTGGAGTGGATGCTATTATTACCAGTGTGAAGAGTGTGATGGGGCGCCGGGCGGCTGAGGCTGAGGGTAGGCTAGATGCGAAAGGCCGATTGGAGACTGATGCGGGGAAGCGCTCGCCGGAGGAGGTTTCTTCAGAGATTTTAAAGAAGCTGAAAGGGGTGGCAGAGTCCCGACTGGAGACCGAGGTCTCTAAGGTGGTGATCACGGTGCCTGCTTATTTTAACGATGGGCAACGTGCGGCGACGAAGAAGGCGGGGGAGTTGGCTGGATTAGAGGTGGTGCGGATTGTGAGCGAACCGACGGCGGCGGCGCTTTCTTATGGACTGGATCGGCTGAAGGAGAAGGCGAGGGTGGCGGTATTTGATTTGGGTGGGGGGACCTTCGATGTTTCGGTTCTAGAGATGCGGGAGGGGGTGTTTGAGGTGGCATCTACGGCAGGTGATACGCAGTTGGGGGGAGATGATTTTGACCAGGTGATCGCGGCGAGTGCGGCGGCGAGTTTTGGCTTAGATTTAAGTGAAATGGAGGAAATGGAGCGGGTGCGCTTTGTGAATGAGGGGCGTCGGGTGAAGCATCAGTTGAGCGAAGAGGGGAAGGGAGTTTTTAGAATTCCATTTACGGGGGAGTTGGCGTTATCGGTGGCGGATTTTGATGTTTTGTTGGCCCCGTTTTTGGATCGGATGGAGTCGGCGTGTCGGCGAGCGATGCTGGACGCGAAAATTGAGTCGGGGGATTTGGACGCGGTGGTGATGGTTGGCGGGAGTAGCCGGATCCCTGCGGTGAAGGAGCGGGTGAAGAGGGTTTTCGCACGGGAGCCAGATTTGAGCCAACATCCAGACGAGGCGATCGCGCGCGGGGCGGCGATTCAAGCGGGGATTTTATCGGGGACGGTGCGCGAGGTTCTACTCTTAGATGTGACTCCTTTAAGTTTAGGAATCGAGACGATGGGGGGCTTGATGAATGTGCTGATTTCTCGAAATACAACGATCCCCTGTAAGGCGGGCGAGATGTTTACAAATGCGGTAGACGGACAGAAATCGATGAAGGTGCGCGTGCT
>JALZWJ010000330.1 GCA_023300065.1 Akkermansiaceae bacterium | reverse complement strand
TGGAAAGGGGGCTGTGAGGCGGTGTGCCTTGAAGAAGGCGTCTACATCAAGGCGGTTTTTGGGTTGAGGGCCGATGGGGGAATTGAGGGTGAGGTCTGCGATTTCTTCTTTCTTGATGTCGATGCCAACCCCTTTCCTGATCTCCAAGCTGATGGTGCCTTTCCCTAGAGAGGCGCCGCGCGGGATGTGTTGGCCGACTTTCACGGCGGTTTTGGTGAGGCCGCTGTAGAAGGTTTGCACGATGGAGCCATCTGGCAGGCGATGCCCTAAGAGGATGGCTTGGCCTGGGTAACCTTGAGGATTTCCGGTGTAGAGGACGAGGCCAGTGGCGACGGCGCGGGCTTCGTTTTCAGGGAAGCGCTGAAAGCCGTGTGCGGTTGGGAGGCGAAAGAGCTCCATGGGAGACATGGTGCTGAGGTTGGGTTGAAACTCTGTGGTGAGGAACTCCGCGTCGCTTCCTTCAGCGCTCCCATTGATGAGGATGGGGTAGCCGGCCACTGAGTCTGCTTCTTGGAAGTTGCGCAGGGAGTGTGCGTAATATTTTGCGGGGGGATTTTGGTAGAGGACGCCAATCGCCAAGAAGGTGACTGCAAGGAGAATGATCGCGGCGACGACGAGGTGGGGACGGCGGATTTTCATCTCGTTGACTTTCGGGACTCGAGGGGGGGAGGCGAATTGCGAATTTTGGTTGAGGGGTGTTTAACCGTTAATCCTCGCGAATACCCAAGGGGCACACGGTTTTGGTTGGGGGGGGCTTGAGCTTCAAACTCTGCCGGAGGCCGCTTAAAGTTCCTTAACGTAAATATTCCGCCACTGGACGGGTGCGCCGTGGGTTTGGAGTTGGATGGGGCCTGCCTTTGGGAGGGTGCTGTTTTCTTTTTTGTCGAAGAAGTTAAAGAGCTTAGCTTGATCTACGATGAGTTGTCCGTTGAGGTGGATCGTGACTTTCTCTCCGACGAGGCGGACTATGATGTGGTTCCACTCGCCGATGGGTTTGTCAGCATGGACGAGGGGCTCGCGCCCGGCAGTGTCTTTTGGGTTATTCCAAAGTCCGCCCGATCCCTTCTGCGCGCCAAATTTCCAACTTCCGCCAGCTTCGGTGGTGTCCCATAGCTGAACCTGAGGAATGCCGCGGAGGTAGATCCCGCTATCGGCCTTCGGGGCCAGCTTGTATTCGAGTTGGAGTTCGAAGTCCTCGTAGTTTTTTTCGGTGGAGAGGAAGAGCCCGTGGCCATCGTTATGGATGATTCCATCTACTACTTTCCAGTGCTGGGCCACATCGAGGCGGCTTTCTTTCTTTTTTTCAGCCAGTTTTTCGGGTGAAAGGGCCATCCATTTTGCCGGGTTCTCGGTGCCAATTCCCCACCAGCCCTTAAAGTCTTGGCCATTGAAGATGTCTTTAAATCCCTCTGGTGGAGCTGCTAAGAGGGGGGCGGTGAGCAGTGCGAGGGTGATGAAGAGTGATTTCATTATGCTTCCTAAGTACTCTCTGATCGGTAGCTGTCAAGGGAGTTGCCCGATATTAGGCGGCTGTGTTTTTTGAATTTTCGAGGGTTCAGTTGTCGATTGGGTAGAGGTTGACTTCGGTGGTGGGGTTACTGTTTCTGGTATGGTCGGCAAGACTCCTGGCGCAGTGGGTGGTGGTAATTTAAGACCCATGAATATCAAGCGGGCAACTACTCTGACAGTTAGTGTGAGGGCGGAGAGTCATTTATGAAATTTGACGAATGGGTGGTCCCGACATAAACTCCGGTATTATGAAAAAAGCTCTTTCTTTGACTTTACTTACGGCGGCATTACTAGGAATTTTTGTTTACGCTCAAGAAGCAAAAGAACCTGTTATGTCTACCTCTAAAGAAGTCCCTAAACCACTCACTCAAGAAGAAGTGGGGAAGCTCTCTGATGCCGATTGGAAGAAGCTCCTCACGCCGGAGCAATACCGCATCCTCCGGACAGCGGGGACAGAGGGGTCCAATGGCAAGGTCTATAAGGAATTCAAGGCTCAAGGGGCTGGCACTTATTTCTGCGCGGGGTGTAATTCGGAGCTATTTTCCTCGGCGGAGAAGTTCGACTCCCGCTGTGGATGGCCTTCATTCTATGATCCTTCCAAGGCTAAGAATGTGAAGTCCATCATCGAGAGCGATGGCAGCGGTCGCATCGAGGTGCGTTGTGCGAAGTGCGATGGCCACCTCGGCCATGTCTTTCACGGCGAGGGCTTCGATACCCCCACTGATCAGCGTTACTGCATCAACGGCACGGTGTTAAAATTCGTCCCAGAGGAGGCGATGAAGGCTGCGAAAGCGGCCATGACTCCCGAGGTTGAGAAGAAGGCGATGAAGGAAACTTCTGAAAAGAAAGGGAAGTAAGCCCACGCACATCTGGTCGGTATTTCTGGCTTTGATTTTTTAGAAAGGCACCCTGTTATGGGGTGCCTTTCTGTTTGAATGATCTTGGGGGGGGGAATGGTTGGCGGTGTGATGGAGGGCTTGATAGTGACGAAGACGGTGGGCGATTTCTGTTCCATTTCCGTGAACATGATGAACGGGGAAAAGCTGAAAGAGGTCGGATCAGGTTTACGTTATGTGTGCGATGACTCATTGGAAGCATATCGTTGGAGCCCTGTTGCTGCCCGGAATTTTGGTGGGTGAGGAGTTTTCGGAATTGGTGGGATTAGCGGGGTTGGCTCCGCGGCTCGATGACCAATCGTCGATGTGGTGGGCGGAGGGCTTCCCGGCAGTGGTGAAGGGGGCGCCATGGCATCGAGTCATCGAGACGGGGCATTATGCAATGGTGCTAGATACCGAGAAGATGACGGTGCCGCACTTCGGAGCGTTGGAAGAGCGAGTGTGGCGGGACCTACCGCCGGCGGACTTAGCGCTGACGATCTTGGTGAATGGAAAGACTTACACGTGTGCGGGTGGAAAAGGGTGGTCGCGCCATGGCGGACCGAGGTTGGCGGAGGCGGGGAAGTTTTTTCAACGGGCCGATGTGACAGATTTAATTTTTAAGTCGAATGAGGGGGAAGAGCTGAGCGTGGAGGCCCGTTTTGAGACAGCGGCTTGGCCGGATCGGCTGAGCTTGATTTTAGATGCTTCACCGGGGGAGTCGGCGATCCAGAAAGGCGGGGCCTCCTTTGGAAAAGTGGGGGGTGGATTTGGCCTCGATGGCGCGAATGAACTGCCGATGCCGAAACTTGATGAGATTGATCCAAATTCCGTGACATGGTCTTTCTGGTCTTTTATTCCGAAAGGATACGACGCGTTTACGAAGGCGGCTCCGTGGCTGATTTGCGAGGGGCGAAATGAAATGGTGGATGGTAATTTAGGGGTCACACTGACCCGTGACCGCGCGGTGGCCACGATCAATGTGGGTGGGGGGCGCAAGAATAGGGTCAAGGTGACTTCTGAGAAATTCCGGCTGGGTGAGTGGAATCATTTTGTAATCAGCTACGATGGCGATTCACTCGCTTTTTTCCTGAATGGTAAGGCGGCTGAAGGGGGGGAAGTTGGGAGAAGGCGCGGAGCCGAGTCAGCCCCAGTGGTTTTCGGAAAACGGGGTGATGGGGCCGGCGATGGGTGTCACTTTTATGGAGTGGTGGATGAGGTGGAGGTCTTTCAGGGGGTGTTCAGTCCAGTTCAGCTCACAAGGCACGCGCGGCCGAGGCCGATTCAGAGATGGGGGTTCCTGCGAACAGGCCTAGCCTTGGAAAAACCGCCGAAGGTGGCGTGGGATAACCCGCTTCTCAAGGTGCAGTTTACGCGTGGTGGAGAGAGTTTAGAGGTGAGATCTAAGGGCGCAAAAGCTGCTGTGTTAGTCATCGACCCCGTGACTTTCCAGCCAATTAAGGAGCCAAGTAAGCTCACTGTGATGGCTGAAAAGTGTGAAGTGGAATTTGATCAAGCGCTTGGCTGGCATCGGATTGATTTAGATAAGGTGGGGACTCTTGGAAAGAGTAAGGGGAACAATGTCATCGAGCGGTTCCCCTTAACGATTTCAAACCGCACCGGTAAAACTCAAATGGCGCGGCTCATGTTTTCGAAATCTGGGAAAGGCTTTGGGGGGCGCTTGGGGAGTGCGATCACGGGGGTGACAGCGATGTTATGTGATGAGTTTGGTGAGCCGACCGGCATCCCGGTGCAGCTAAGTAAGAACTGGCATAATGCAGCTGAGGCAGGGACTTATAAGGGGCTTTGGTTTCATGGGATCACGCAGCTCCGCCTTGCTCCGGGGCAGAGGGTGAAGCTACAGTTGGTCGTCGCGAATGCCCATTGGGGCGGGGTTGCTGCGGCTTCTCATGCACAGCTATCGCTCATTGGCTGGGGGTCAAATCAGCGTTGGGAGCAGAGTGCGCTGGGTTGTTGGGGTGAGTCGCTGTGCTACGAGCCAGCTCAGGGACAGGGGAAGAGCACCATCACAGATGTGCGGCCCTTGATGGTCACTCCGAAGACGGGGCGCAAAATCTGGGGGTGGACGAACAATGTGGGCGGTGGGGACTTTTTCCGTTTCTTCGATCGGGAGGGGAAGCGATGTTTCCATCAAGCCATGCAGACTGTGACTTCTCGGCAGGGCCCTTGCCTCACGGGGGTCGAATATGCGGGGAAGATCGGGACGGAGATCCAGCACTCTATCATGACAAGTTTGGCGCGTACGGATGATCTCGTACGGGGGACGTATCGGATTCGGATGGATGTGTCTGAGCCTGTCGATTTCTCCCGCTTTGTGATTTTCCAGGTAGGTTCTGATACTTATAATTTCACCTCAGAGCAGCGCTTTGTTTTTGGCGATGCGAGTGGGGTGAATCTAGAGAGAGAGACTGAGCCAGGTGGTGATGTCTATCGCACAGCGCCAATGAAGATGATGGGGGAGATGCCCTGGGCCTCGCTAGAGGGGGGGCGCCCGCCACAGAATCAGAAAGTGATGGGAGCGTGGGCGAATCGCGGCGTGATCATCCGGGAATGGAAGGCACGCCTTGGCGGGAAGGAGGCGGCCCCTCATTTTGCAGAGCGCGGGACGACACGCGGACCGAATCAATACTCTACGGTAGACCTCGTTCCCCCGGTGGGAATGACCCGTTTTGAGGCGGGGGACTTTGTGGAAGCAGTCATCGAGTACATCGTGATGCCGCAAAATGCAGAAGACTACTACGGCCCGAATCTTGCGTTAAAAGAGGCTTTGAAGAAAGACGGCGGGACCTCGAAGATGATCTACCGCGAGGTGACGAAAAATGACCGGAAGGTCGAGATGATCACGGGTGAATTGGTCGGACTATTTCCCGATGTCCGGATCGCCTGCGAGGGTAACAAAGCAAGTTACGAGCTAACAGGCGGTATCGGCTATCTCCCCCTGACCTTCACAAATTTGAGCAGCCATGAGGGCTACACTTTAAAAGTGGATGGTAAGGCCGTGGATCAGGCCGTTCATGGAAAGGACTTCTGGCAGACCGATTATGATCCAGCGTCACAGACCTGGAGCCGGACTTATAACCTGCCCCGAGATGGTGAAGGTAAGGTGAAGGTTGAGTTCGGGAATTAGTCTCCGCAGCCGCCACATCCTCCGCCTCCGCAGCCGCTGTCACTTCCGCCTCCGTCACTACTCGTTGAGCATCCGCTGTTGTTGGTGTGGGAGATGCCGGCGCTTTTGAGTTCATTGATCATGTTGGGGGTGATGGCGGGCATGCTGGAGTAAGCGGTGGCTCCGGCGATGCCGAAGAGGGCGACGTTGGCGAGGCCGGGGTCTGGGGTGGAGTCGCGGCCCGCTCTCATTTGGTCGAGGAGGCTTTGCCCGGCTGGTGTGAGTTTCTTGATGCCGGATTTGATGATGACCATCACGATGGCGGTGATGATGAGGCTGGCGATGAGGAAGCCGACGGGCTTGTCTCGCGAGAGGCCGACGGCGAGTTTGATGGCTCCGATAATCAAAACGACGAAGAACGGGAGGTTGGCGGAAGTTCCTTTTCCGGAGAGTTCGGAGGCGGTGGGGCGGAGGCCGAGGGAGGCGAGGCGGCCTTCCAATGGGGCGGTGGAGCGGTGTGCGACGCTGACAAGGTCGCGGAGTGGGAGGCCGATGTCTTTTTCAGCAAGGGCGGCGGTGTAAATCTGGCGCTCGAACCAGTGGGCATCGGAGGGGAGGTCGGCGATGACGGTGAGGGTG
>JALZWJ010000329.1 GCA_023300065.1 Akkermansiaceae bacterium | reverse complement strand
GAGCAGAGAATCGTTCCCAAACTCTCTGGTCTCCACGCGCAGACCATCTTCTTCGATCAGTTCCGGATAGCTCCCCTCTTAAAAAAATGTCATAAAAAAATGTCAGGCATGTTATAGACTGAGTGGTCTAAAATCTTTTTACCTACCATGATCTTACGGTCGGAGATGGTCGTGGAGGTTGGCGCAGGATCCGGGGTCAGAGTGTGCGGGTTCGGGTATTCCCCGCCGTAAGCACAGGTGTCCTGCCGGGACACTGGAAAGGAGCGCTGCAAATCGTCTGGCAATTTAAATGCTCCGAAATGCTCCGTCATAACTGATGTCTGAGTGGCCGAGATCATCGGTCAGGATGAGAATGACATTGGGCCGAGAGTCGGCGGAGGTCGGAAAAATGGCGGTCGCTAATAGTCCTAGAGTGAAATCCCTCATCAATAGGGGGAGTTTATTTTTTCTTCTTACGGCCTTGGAGCTTGATGAAAGGGGGCTTGGTGGGGCGGGTTTCGAGCGGGTCAAAAAAGCGCATGTTTTTCCCGACTCGGTCATGATCACCGATGTCGGCGCGGGCTGCTTCGGCCAGCGCCATGAGGCGCGCGACGACCTCTGGGTGCTGCTTTGCTACGCTGCGGGTCTCGCTCGGGTCTGCTTCTAGGTTGACGAGGAAGGGCTCGGCAAATCCCTGCCAATCAGCGTTCGCGATGTGTCGATTATTAGCGAACTGGCCGAGCCATGATGGATTGGCGGGGCGTGGGAGGTGGAGCTTCCACTTCCCTTGCCGAACCGCTTGCAGGGAGTTGATGAAGTAGTAGTGGAAGACGCGGGCATCGTCTCCGGCGCGGGACTCCCCGGCGAAAAGGTGGCCGATGTCGACGCCATCGATGACTCGGTCCTGAGGCGCTTCCGTGCCAGCGAGTTTCGCGAAGGTGGGGAGCAGATCAATCGTGGCGGTGACTTTATCACACTCGGTGCCAGCGGGAACCCGGCCCGGGGCCCAGAGGATGGTGGGGACGCGGACCCCGCCTTCCCAGGTCGAGACCTTACCGCTGCGCAGCGCGCCGGCTGAGCCGCCGTGATCTTTGGGGAGATGCCCATCGGTGCGACTTTTGTTTCTGATCAACCATGGTCCGTTATCGCTCGTGAAGAGGAAGTAGGTGTTTTCTACGAGTTTAAGTTCCTTCAGTTTCTCGATGATACGACCGCAGCTAAAATCGATCTCCTCCATCGCATCTCCATAAAGACCACGCGGGGACTTGCCTTTAAAATCAGCGGAGGCCCCGAGCTTGGTGTGGACCATGGAGTAGGGCACGTAGGCGAAGAAGGGCGCGGTGTGATGTTCTTCGATAAAGTCTAGCACCTCATCAGTGTAGCGCTTGGTGAGGGTTCCATGAGGGGCCTTCTTCTCAATGAATTTTCCGTTCCGTAGGAGTGGGACATTGCTATCGTTACTCGAGGGCGTCCCAAAGAAGGAGTCGAAGCCCTGTGCATTCGGCATCAGCGCTGGATCAAAACTGGTAGGCGAGTGACCTGCGAGATCCCACTTTCCAAAGCAGCCCGTAGCGTAGCCTTTTCCCTTTAGCACCTCGGCGATCGTGATCTCATCCGAGTGGAGAACTGGGTGGAGGTTTTTGACGTTGCCTTTCTCCGCGACGCGGAGCGGGTGGCAGCCCGTCATGATTGCGGCACGCGATGGGCCACAGATATGCTGCGCGTAGAAGTGGGTGAAGCGCATCCCCTCCCCCGCGAGAGCATCGAGCTGCGGGGTCCGGATATCGGGGGAGCCAAAGCAGCCGACGTCCGCGTAGCCGAGGTCATCGACAAAGATGACGACAAAGTTTGGCGGGCGCTCCGCGGCTTTGATCGGGAGGACCGCAAAAAGTAGAAGAAGGAGTGCGGGGAATTTTGAGAGCATGAAGGAGCTACTTAAGAGTCATGAGATAGGCTAAGAGATCGGCGGCCATTTCATCACTCATGTGGTCGAGGAGGCCCTCTGGCATGAGGCTACGGCGGATGAACTTACTGCTGGCGATGTCTTTCTTAGCGATGCGCTGATCAGCCCCACCGGGTTGGCGGATGACCATCGATCTCCGGTCCTGGCTGACGTAGAAGGCTTCTAAGAGGTCGCCATTTTTCATGGTGACACGGAAGATGCGGTAACCGGATTCCATGGCGGCATTCGGGGTTAGGATATTGCGCAAGACCGCCTCCATCCCCATGGCACCGGTGCCGCTAAGGTCAGGACCGATCTGCCCACCGGAGCCCTTGATGACGTGGCACGCGGTGCAGACGGCAGCGTAGATTTTGCCGTTTTCAGGATTTCCGCCAAGTGCGCCGAGTTTCAGATACTTGGCGAACTGAGCATCTAACGCGGTGGCCTCGACGCTGGTCAGGAGCGGCGGGGCATCGGTCGTCTGGGTGATCTTAGCGCCCTTGGATAGGGTTCCCCAGTTTGGGTCACCGCCAGAGTTGTAGAGGGATAGGCCCTTTGGCGGCGGGCCAGCGGCAAAGCTCCGATCGAAGGTCTGGCGGATTTCTTGGGCACTCCGGGCGATATTCCAGACGCGATACTCTGCGATCTTCGCTTGAGTTCCAGCCTGCTTAGCATTCGTCCAGCCGACATTCAGATCGGTGAAGGTGGCTGAGACTTTTTTTGTCCCTTGTGCGTTCAGTTCTCCATCGAGGTAGAGATTGATTTCATTTTCCGCATTCCGGGTGATGGCGACGTGAGTCCAGAGGTCAGGCGTCATGGGTGTGGTGGCGACCACGACATTTCCTAGTCCTTTTCCGAGCCATAGGCGGAGCTTGGAGTCGGAGAATTTGAGGTCGAACTGG
This sequence comes from Akkermansiaceae bacterium, assembly GCA_023300065.1. Classification (GTDB taxonomy): domain Bacteria; phylum Verrucomicrobiota; class Verrucomicrobiia; order Verrucomicrobiales; family Akkermansiaceae; genus SW10. The sequence continues at coordinate 822 of JALZWJ010000329.1, read as the reverse complement.
CCGGCAGATCCGAGGAGGCCATCGGCATTCGTGATTCCGGGAGCGAGGCTGACCCAGCTCTCAATCGTGAAGGGGCCAGCGAGAGTGAGATTGGTCTCGGCCCAGGCCGCTGGAGTGCCATCGAGGGTGAGGACGGGCTTAAAGACCCCCTTCATCTGCCTCATCAACTGGGCGAGTTCTGGCGAGTCCGGGAGGAGGGTGACGAGGCGATCGGCCATGGGACCATCGAGAACTTCTCGCGGCAAACGGCCATCGAGTATGGCTGCTATTAGCATCTGCGCGCCTTGCTTTTTGGAAGAGAGCCGTGTGAGGGTATCCCGCTGTTGGATAAGGTTGAGCTTAGGGTAAAGGGTGATGATTTGCTTCCCGGCCTGAGGGGACTTCGATTCGGCGAGAGCGATCAAAGCGGCTTCCCCAACGGCTGGGGTGGTGGGGGCGGCGGCGAGAGAGGAAAAGACCTCCACTTCACGACTCTGGATGAGGCGCAGGGCCGCTAAGGCCGCGAGGGTGTGATCTTCCGGAGCCGAGGGGTTTTTCAAAACGGCGATGAGTTGAGGCTCCAGAGCGCGGAGCTGAAAGGCACCGATAAGACGCGAGGCTTGCGGGACCTGATCGGCGGTGATCATGGCTTTAACGGCGGGAATGAGGACCGGGCCGATGGTTTTAGGGTTCAGCGAGGTCTGGCGGTTTAGAAGTGTCTGAACGACGATCCCAGCGGTCTCTGGGGCGGCGAGTAGTGCGGTGAGTGATTCACGAGTTCCGGGGGCTTTAGGGAACTTGGCAAGGATGAGGATTTCCTCCGCATTCGGTGCGCGGTCTAGG
>JALZWJ010000328.1 GCA_023300065.1 Akkermansiaceae bacterium | reverse complement strand
GGGGAGGTCAGTCAAGGCAGATGGGTGGCCGTAGTAGAGGTTCTTCTGGAGATGATGGAGCTTTGAGGTGCCGTTGTATTCGCCTTGGTTCTCGGTGTAATAGAGGATGCCCTGAGGGCTAGTGGCGAGGCCGGCGGGGCTGCGGAGTCCGTAGGCGAAGGGGGTGGTTATCCCCTGAGGAGTGACTTGGAGAGCCCAACCACGGTAGCCGCCTTGGGAACCCATGTATTTTCCGTTTGCCTTATGAATGGAGCGGCCATTGCGGTGGGCGAGGTTGAGGAGGAAGTAGTAATTTCCATCGGCTCCTTTCGCGGGGCCGTGGAGGTATTCGTGGTAGTTTGCGGTGAAGAGGAAGTCATCGCTCAAGGTGCGGTAGGTCTCGTAGAATCCATCGCCATCGGTGTCACTGAGTTCGGTGATCTCGGGTTTTTGGCCTACGATGAGACGGTCTTTTTCAATGATGACGCTGAGGGAGTCTAGGAGGCCCTCTGCGATCATGGTCCAGGTGTGGTTTTTAAGACGCCAGAGGCCAGCGGTGCGGGTGGTGACGATGATGGATCCGTCGGAGTCGGTGGCGATTCCCATGGGCTCGAAGAGCTGTGGGCGACCGTGTGGATCGGTCGGAGCAGGGACTTTTTGGGCTGAGTAGCCGGGGAGGAGAGTCATGCCATCGATGGGGGTGAGGGCGATGCCCTGAGCACCGAGGGTGGGGATGTTTTTTGGTCTCCAAATGTTTTCTGGGACGACGGTGCTGGTGGTGACGGTCCTGGTTTTACCATTCTCGATCAAGGTGTAGGTAGCGGTGCCATCGGGGGAGATGTTGAAGGTGAGGGCGAATTGATCTGCCCCGATGCGGTAGCGGAAGGTGGGGAGACCATCTGGGGTGGTGGGATAGATGTAACCGAGGAATTGCGCGTTGGTGTTTTTCAACTGATCGGCAAAGTCTTCTTTGCCGTGGAGGTTGCTGGCGATTGTCCCGCTGTCACCGATGAGGGGGGACTTGAAGGAGAGGTCGACCTGAGTGTGATGCAGGGCGGGAGGAGGGCTGAGGGTGATTTCTTGGGCTTCGTGGCCCATGCGGGAGAACTTGCCGCCGCGGCCCTTCATCTCTTCTTTGAGGTTTAGGAAGCCGCCCCACCATGCCTTGGTGATAGTGAGGGTGCGGGGATCGAAGGTGTAGTTAAGACCACTGGGGAGGCCGACGTAGACGGCACGGGCGGAGCTACCTTTGACACGCGCGCGGAAGACGCGGGTGCGATCGGTGACTAAGATTTCGGCCGGGACTTGGTGGATGTCTTTGACGATGTTTCCTTTTTTTAGTTCCGCCATGACTTTGGCGGGGCCGCGGTTTGGCTCGTCGTTCAGAGTCTGAAGGTAATGGTGGATCGCTTTGAGCTTCTGGGGTCCGAGGAGGGCTGCTGGGTAAGCAGGCATGACGGGAAGGAAGGGATCGTCTTTGGTCTCGCCGATTTCGGAGATGGCGAGCTCGGTGGCGGGCTCACGGACGGATTTTTCAAAGTATTTGAAGTCAGCGAGCACGCTTTGTTTGTGATCTTCGGCGGTTTCGATGATGTCGCGCTGGCGTGGATTTTTGTGGAGGAGTCCGTAGAGTCCGGGGCCGGTTTTAACTGCAGTGTCGTTTTTTGTCTCGGAGTGGCACTCGGCACAACCGAGTGCATGGAAGGTCTCTTTCCCCAGTGGAACCAGATCGACTGGAGCTCCAAAGAGGGCAGTCGGAATGATGAGTAAAAGAGGGAGTTTTTTGAGACGCATGACGAACGTTCGAAAATGCGGGCACAGTAGTCGAGTATTGAGTTTTTTTTAAGATGGAGAAATGAAGAGGTAGGAGTAGTCTCGGGCAGGGAGACTTCTAAAGTTTTTCCCTGAGTTTATTTAGCTGTGAACTTTTCTGTCTTATTACGTTCTCTCGGAATCATGGTCCTCTTATTAGGGGGGATGATGGTTGGGTCGGTCGGATTGTCTGCGGTGATCCCAGCTGCAGGGGTTCATGACACCGAACTCGATCTGCAAGGGTGGGCTGTTTCGCTGGCTCTGACGCTTTTTATAGGGGGGGGCTTCTTGGTTACGTCGGCACGGTTGGCGAGGAAGAATAAGAGCGGGAATTTGATGAGGAGGAGGGAAGCGATGGGTGTGGTGGGGGTCGGATGGTTGGTTTGTAGTTTGGTTACGGCTTTCCCGTATTTGTTTTGTGAGCCGAATGTCGCGATCCATGTCGCGATTTTTGAGGCAACGTCCGGGCTGACGACCACGGGTGCGACAATTTTTGCGGATGTGGAATCTTTGCCGAAGTCGATTCTGATGTGGCGTTCATCAACCCAGTGGTTGGGTGGAATGGGAATTTTGGCGATTTTCGTAGTGGTGCTTTCTGGTAGCGGAACGAGTGGGCGGATGTTGGTGGGCACGGAGTCGTCGCTGGCGGGGTCCGATCTGGCGAGTCTCCGTAAAACAATGAGGAAAATGTGGATCCTCTATGTTGGCTTGACGATCGTCTGTGGGCTCTCGTTGTGGGCGACGGGTCTGACTCCTTTTCAAGCGGTGAACCATGCTTTGACGGTTGTTTCTACGGCGGGTTTCGGGACGGAGAACGATAGTGTAACGGGTTTTGGAACGGGAGTGAAGGTGGTGATGATCACTTTCATGTTGATTTGCGCAGTGAGCTTCCCGCTTTATCTGTCGCTCTTCCGGATTTCATGGCGGGACAAGTGGCAACGTTTTGAGGAGGTGTGGTGGTTCTTTGTGATCCTTGGTGCGGGCGTTTTATCCGTGGTAGTTTTTCATTTGGTGACGGGGACAGGGGATTCGATTTTAGATGTGGTATTTGATACGATTTCGGTGGCGACGACGACGGGATACGTTTCTGGGAACTACGATCACTGGGGCCATTTTGGGAAATCGGTCTTGGTGGTGCTGATGTTGGTGGGCGGATGCTCGGGGTCGACTGCTGGAGGCCTCAAGGTTGGGCGGATCGTGTTGACGACGCGATTTGTGATCGCGGAACTGCGGGCGTCATTCCGGCCTCAGCAATTAAAGAAAGTGCGGCTGGGCGGAAAGTTGCTCGATGTCGCAGGTCAGGGTCAGCTGTTTTTGGTGATCGCAATGTTTGGTTTCTTTTTGATCGGGGGAACTCTGGTAATGAGTTCGTTGGAACCTGCAACGAGTTTTATTGGCTCGTTGTCAGCAGTGCTGAGCTGTTTGTGTAACGTTGGCCCGGCATTCGCGGAGTTTGGGCCGCGTGATAATTTTGCACACGTGGAGCCGACGGGTGCGTTGACACTTTCCGTTTTGATGATTCTGGGCCGTTTGGAATACGTGGCCCTGCTGGTGCTCTTCAGCCGCCAGCTTTGGAAGCGCTACTAGAGGATGTTTTGGACGAAGCGCTCCCGCTCGAAGCGCTCGAACTTGTCGGGTTCTTCACCAGTGCCGATGAAGCGGGGCGCTATCTGGAGTTCTTTTTGGATGGCGGCAGAGACGCCACCTTTTCCTGAGCCATCGAGCTTAGTGAGGATGAGGCCATCCAGCGGGACCGCTTTTTTGAATTCACGGGCTTGATTTAGGGCGTTCCCTCCGGTTGAGGCATCGACCACGATAAAGGTCTCATGCGGGGCTGTCTCGTCCTGCTTCCCGATGGTGCGTTTGATTTTGGTCAACTCGTCCATGAGGTTGTTGCGAGTGTGGAGACGGCCCGCGGTATCGCAGAGGAGGAAATCGTAGTTGTCGTTAATCGCTTTTTGGTGTGCTTGGTAGCATACGGAGGAGGGATCGGCTTCGTGAACTCCGGCGACGACGGGGAGGTCAAGCCGCTCACCCCAGCGGACGAGTTGCTCTACGGCGGCGGC
>JALZWJ010000327.1 GCA_023300065.1 Akkermansiaceae bacterium | reverse complement strand
GGTAGAGCGGGTGACTGTTAATCACTAGGTCCTTGGTTCGAACCCAAGCGCCGGAGCCACTCCTTTCAAATAGCATTTCATGACGATCGCGGGCCGCCAGCCCGCTTTTTTTGTGCCCGGAGTGGAGGTGGAGATGTGGAGGGGATGTCGTGAGCTGGGCTGTTCTTTATAAAATCACTTGAGCTTCCTGAAGTTTGATTGAGACTGTTAACAAATGTTAAAGATCTTATTCATCACGGCGGTTCTTTTGGGGGTCGCGACTGGTCAGCGCTTTGTCCCCACGAACGAACGGGCGCCGATCGTTCCGCGTGAGTTCCGTGCGGCTTGGGTGGCATGTGTCTATAACATCGATTGGCCTTCTAGAAAGGGCGCTGGTGCGGCGACGCAGAAGGCGGAGCTGATTGCGATTTTGGACCGGCTGGCATCGATGAAGATGAATGCGATCATTTTTCAAGTCCGTCCGAATGCTGATGCGGTTTATCAATCTAACTACGAGCCGTGGAGCCACTGGATCAGTGGGAGCCAAGGTCGCTCGCCGGGGTATGATCCTTTGGCGTATTGTATCCAACAAGCCCATGCCCGCGGGATTGAAGTTCACGCTTGGTTTAATCCTTTCCGTGCGCTTCCCAATAAGGAACTGACGACGGCGAGTAATCATGTGGTGCGGACGCGCCCGTCTGTGATTCGTAATTTTAAGAGCTCGCTCTGGATGGATCCCTCCAGCTCTTTCACGCAGAAGCGTGCGTTATCGGTGATCCTAGATGTGGTGAAGCGCTATGATGTGGATGGGGTTCATATCGATGATTATTTCTACCCTTATCCTGATGTCGATAAGCAGGGGCGGGCGAAGCAGGTTTTCCCTGATGGTAAGTCTCCCGCCTCCCGCCGGGTGGCGGTGGATGGGTTTGTGAAGCGGATGTATTCGTCGGTGAAGTCGATGAAGCCTTGGGTGCGAGTCGGTATCAGCCCCTTCGGGATTTGGCGTCCGGGAGTCCCGGCTGGAACGACCGCGAATATCGATGCCTTCCACCACCTTTCGGCGGATTCGCGGAAGTGGCTACAGAAGGGATGGTGTGATTATCTCTCACCTCAGCTTTATTGGAGAATCAATAGTGAGCAGAGTTTTAGCCGTCTCTTAGACTGGTGGCGTTCGCAGGGGAGTCGGCCGGTTTGGCCGGGGATCGCCTCAGCGCGGATCAATTCTACGGATGATCCCGGACGCCCTGCGAGCGAGATTTTGAACCAAGTCTCGCTCACTCGCAGCATTGGGAAGAATTATGTGGGGCATGTTTTCTGGAGCATGAAGTCGTTGATGAAAAACCGAGGCGGGGTGAGTCGTGCGCTGGTGAAGAATTTCTATCAAGAGCCGTCGCTCGTGCCGCCGATGCCGTGGGTGAGCCAAAAATTACCAGCGACTCCTAGTGTCAATGCGGCGGGATCTGGCGGGAATGTCTCTATTGCTTGGAATGCGATTCCGGGATGCCAAAAATATGCGGTGCAAACCCGACAGGGCCAGATTTGGCGAATGAGCACGGTGACCGCTGGAACGAAGCTTACGCTCAGCGGAGTGCCTGATGCGATCGCGGTGAGTGCAGTGGACCGAAATGGAAACACGAGTCCGCCGAGGGTGTTGACCCGTCAGTAAAGGCGGGGGCCGGCGGGAGAAGTTTACTTCTGCGGTAAGGTGTAGTTCAAGACGCTGGTGAGCTTCTTGCGGAGATCGCGGCGTGCCACGATGGCATCGACCAAGCCGTGCTCGAGCATGAACTCAGCGGTTTGGAAGCCGGGTGGGAGATCTTGGTGGGTTGTTTCCTTGACGACACGTGGACCGGCAAAGCCGATCATGCATTTTGGTTCAGCGATGTTGATGTCGCCAATGGTCGCGAAGGAAGCGGTGACGCCACCCGTGGTAGGGTGGGTGAAGACGGAGATGTAGGGGAGCTTGGCCTCAGAATGGAGAGCAAGGGCACCGCAGGTCTTTGCCATTTGCATGAGCGAGAGCATGCCTTCTTGCATGCGCGCGCCTGATGATGATGAGAAGATGATGATGGCGCGGTTTTCAGCGGTCGCCATCTCGATGGCGCGGGTGATTTTCTCCCCAACTACGGATCCCATGGAACCGGCGAAGAATTTGAAGTCCATCACGGCAGCGATTGCGGGCATTCCACCGATGGAGAGGCGGCCGGTGACGACGGCATCTTTCAGGCCCGTTTTATTGCGAAGAAGTTCGGTTTTTTCGGCATACTTGGAGAAGCCGAGAGGATTGGTGGAGATGAGTTCGGCCTCGGTCTCTTCAAAGGTGCCTTTATCGGCAATGAGGTTGAAGTCTTCCCGCACCACAAAGACGCTGTCTTTCATGTTGGCGTAGTGCGCGTTGACATCATAGGTGCCCCGTAAGCTAGAAAGCTGCGCTTCCCCATTGGTGAGAATCGCGCGGGTATTGTAGTACGCCACCTTGTTGGCCACGTCGTAGCGCATCGAGTCGGTGAAGAGCTTCTGCTCACCGTTGACCAACACCACGTTGCCGTAGAGGTAGGCCATCTCTTCATCCGCGAAATACTCGAGAGAATCCGCAAAGGTCGAAATCGTGTCGTTTTGGAGGATAACGACATTGCCCCTCGCCATGACGAAGTTGTCGTTTTTGATCTCTGCTTCATCGCAATAGATGAACATGCTGTCTTGACGCAGTTCTACCTCCCCGGTGAGCCGCTGGATGGTCATGGTGTCTTCCACGAGGCACTCAAACACCTCCGCGAAGTCAATGATGACTGGCTTGCCCGTCGTGTCCTGCGCTACTCCTCCTGTTGGAATAGGTGCCGTTTGTGCGAAGGAAATCCCCGCCAGCGAACAGATAAGAAGAGTGATTAAAAGTCTACCCACGTTGAAGAATCATTTGAGCGGCTTCCTTACCGAGAAGAGAGCCGAGTGCCACGCCCATTCCACCAAGCCCCGCTGCTAGGACAATCCCAGAAGCGAGCCGTTGGACTTGAGGTGTTCGCGTTGTGCCGAGTCCTAGAACGCCCGACCACTCGTATTCGATGCGTGGACGTGCGTTTATTGGCAAAACGCTAACAAGCACGGCGCGAAGATGCGCACCTAAATCGGAATCTAACTGAAATTGATCTGTCTCTGAAGAAGCCTTGAAGTGATTGCGGAATCCTCCTACCAATACTCGATCGCCTATCCTTCGCAGATAACCATAGCCTTGCTCGAGGTGAATGGGAGCCTTCCACGTGAGTCCTTCAACGGGTGCCGAGACGATGACTTGGTTGAGCGCCGGCTGGATGTCGGTAGGCAGCAAGCGCTGGGTAAAGCCATTGGTAGCCACCACGATTCGCTTGGCCTTGAATGTCCGTCCGTTTTCAACGAC
>JALZWJ010000326.1 GCA_023300065.1 Akkermansiaceae bacterium | reverse complement strand
GTCGAGGTGTTGGTAGCCTTGGATGCCGGTGATGTCGCAGGGTTGGCCGGCGCTGAGTTGCTGCATGAGCTCGAAGGCGGCGGGGGGGCTGGACCATTTTTCAAACATTTCGCCGCAGCCCCAGGCATTTGCGAGGAGCTGGATGATGCGGAAATCGGAGAGGGCTTGGCCGGGGGCGTGGCGGACTTGCTTGATGGTGCCAATACGGCGCTCGCTATTGATCAAGGTGCCGCTCTTCTCACCCCACGCGGCGGCGGGGAGAAGGAGGTCGGCGGTTTGCGCGGTCTCGGTGGTGTGATACATGTCTTGCACCACGAGAAAATCTAGCTTCTTTCGTACTTCGTGAAACTTACTTTGGTTGATCCAGGAGTGGGCGGGATTGGTAGCGATGACCCAGAGGCCTTTGATTTTTCCTGATTCAATGCCATCGATGATTTGGTCGTAAGCCCAGCTGGGTTCGGTGGGGATCGTTTCTTCGGGGACCTCTAGAATGCGGGAGACTTTTGCACGGTGCGCGGGGTTCGCGAAGTCGTGGCCGCCGAGGAGGCTGGTGGTGTTTGAGAAGAGGCGGGAGCCCATGGCATTGCACTGGCCGGTGATGGAGTTCGGGCCGGTGCCGGGCTTGCCGATGTTCCCTGTCATGAGGCAGAGATTGATGATGGCTTGGGCGGTGCGGACGCCTTCGTGGGATTGGTTGACACCCATGGTCCACCACATTGAAACCCGTTTGGTGGGGTCGGAGATGAGTTTGGCGAGGGCCTCGATCGTCTCGGTTTTGATTCCGGTCTTCTGGTGGGTGGCGTCGGGGGAGTAGTCTTTGATGAACTCGGCGAAGTCGTCGAACCCTTCGGTGTGGGCGCTGAGGAAATCGTTGTCGACTCGGTCATCACGGATGATGCAGTGGGCGAGGGCGTAGAGGAGGGGGAGGTCGCCCTTTGCTTTGAGCGCGAGGTGCTGGGTCGCGATTTGCGCGGTCTCGGTGGCGCGTGGGTCGATGACGATGATATCGGGGTTCCTCTGATTACGGGCCAGACGTTGGTAGAGAATGGGGTGGGCGATCGCGAGATTGGAGCCCATGAGGATCACCACGTCGGATTCTTCGAGGTCGGCGTAAGTGTAGGGTGGGGCATCGAACCCGAAGGCCTGCTTATAAGCGACGACCGAGGTGGCCATGCACTGGCGCGTGTTCCCATCGCCATGCTGAATCCCCATTCCAAATTTGGCGAAGGCTCCGAGGAAGGCCATCTCTTCGGTCGCGATTTGACCAGTGGAGAGGAAGGCGACGGATTCTTTGCCGTGTTCGTTTTGAATCTCTTTGAAGCGGTCCGTGAAGATGCGGGAGGCGAGGTCCCATGAGATTTCTTTGCCATCGAGAAGAGGGGAGGTGGCGCGCTCGCTGGAATTTAGAACCGAGAGAGCCTCCCACCCCTTCGGGCAGGCCATGCCGAGGTTGACGGGATAATCGGGAGAGGGCGTCAAACCGACAGCCTGGCCCTCATGAAGATGGAGATTTAACTGACAGCCGGTGGAGCAAAATCCGCAGACGGAGGTCGTGGTGGAGTCTGTCTCGAGATTACGAGGAAGCTTCCCGAGTCCAAAGTCGGCGGGGCGGAGGAGGAGCTCGGAGGTGAGGGGGCCGGACTTTTGTTTTAAAAGGGAGGAAAAAGGCGGCATGCAAATTAGTTAAGCGCAGATTCTGAGCCATGATGAATGAGGGGAATTCATGATGATTATTTTTTTTGCTACCCAGTTTTTAAGGCTGGGTTGAGAGCGGGGGAGGCGTAGCTTTTGGGGGCCTCATTTCGAATTTTTTAGGACTCTTATCAATGACCACAAACCCCATTCCAATCGTGACTCTTTGTGGCTTTCTTGGCTCCGGTAAGACGACGCTTCTTCGGCGTTGGCGACGTGAGGAGGCTCTGAAGGAAGCTCCGGTGATTGTGCATGACTTGAGTCAATTTGGTCTCGATGCTGAGCTGCTCTCGGATGACGATGCGGCTCCTCAGCAGGGGCATCTTGCGGGTGGTGTGGCGGCATTGCATGGGAGTCATGCTCGGGAGCAGCTACATGCCTCCTTAGGGGGGACGCTCGAAGAGATTTCGAAGCTGGATCCAGTGCCGTCAGTCGTTCTGTGTGAGAGCACGGGGGCCGCTCGCCCGTGACCCTTGATTCAGGCTTTGATTCAGGATCAGCGCTTTTTCCTGCGGCATTTTATCGTCACGGTGGATGCGCTTAATCTTCACCGTGACTTTATGGATGGGGGAAGCCTCTTGGGGGAAGCCTCAAGTCCTCAGGATGCTGCGCTGCATCAGGCTGCGGAAGTTTTGGTAGAGCAGATTGCTTTCGCCAATGTCCTCATTCTTACGAAGATCGATACCATCCCGAAGGAGACGGTCGAAGCTCAGGTAAGAAATCTGCAGAAGCTACAGCCCAATGCGACCATCGGTCTATCTGCACAGGCGGGGATTCTGCTGCCGCAATTAGAGGCTAGCTCAGCGCCGAAAATTTCGAGACTGAAAAGCATTGCGAAGCAGTTCGAGCTGACGGGGGATGCGACGACGATCGAGGATGTTGAGGCTTTAGTCCTCCGTGATGCTCGGCCTTTTCATCCGGAGCGCTTGTTTGAGGTGTGCCAGACGAAGTTGAGCACAGGGGTTTACCGGACGAAGGGCTTCCTTTGGCTCGCCTCGCGTCCTGGTCATGTCTTGCTTTGGCAGCAGTCAGGGAGCCAGATCGCTCTTGAGTTGACTGGGCAGTGGCGTGCTGAAATCGTGCACAATCGAGAGGGGCGACTTTTGCCTGAAGAAATTGCGCACTTGAAGGTTCAATTAGAGAGTCAGGATCCCGTTTTTGGGGATCGTCATAATGAGCTGACTTTTATCGGGTTGAAAGGAGAGCTGGAATCCTTCGAGTCCGCTTTGGAGGAGGCTCTCTGCACCGATGAAGAAGTCATCGCTTGGCAAGAGGGAAAAGCCTTCTCTGATCCTTGGCCTCAATCGATTCGACGTGTGGAGTAGAGAGGGTGTTTAGTTCAAGCCGCCGGGTATTTTGGGAGCTTGGGGGGGCGGAAGAAGAGGTGGCGGGAGTGCGGGACTTTTAGATTCGATCCTCGGCCAAAAGGGGGCACGCTGACCTTGTGACTCAGATTTCCCCGCGAGGAGTCCGCCAGATTCCTCGCAATTCGCCCGCCCGAAGGGAGGCTGGTCTTGAGACCAAAAGGACTTTGAAAACCTAAAGATCTTCCCCAGAGGAGACAGGCCTACTCCACCGTGAATCTTTTGTAGAAAGATGAATGGAGAAGGTGTTTTCTATGGATTGCCTGTCACCTGAGGCTGAGTGGACTTGTTGGTGGGGTAGAAAAGTCGGTGGACGTTCTTGGAATTTGAAGACAGGGTTCAACCTGTGATGAAAATAACGTTGATCGGTGTGCTTCTCCTGATGGCCACCATGCTGGGGAGTCTCGCAGAGGTCCTGCGCCTTTCTGCTGTTGTTGAGGCAAATGGAGAGGGAATTGAGCGGATGATTTGCAAGGCACAGGATGGTATTCCGGCGAGAACTTTCTTTGTGAAAAAAGAGACGATTGCGGGAGATCGTGATGTCGAGACGGCCAAGGTGGTTCCGGGGGGGGATGGAGTGATTTCGGTCTTGTTGACTGAAGAAGGTGGTCGGAAGATGGCGAAAGTAACTGCCGCGATGAGGCGAGGGGTGGATCGAATCGCAATTATTTTGGACGGGGAATTGATCATGGCGCCGGTTGTCCAAGCGCTATTAGTTAGAAATTTTGTGATCAGTGTTGGAGGTGATCAAGACCTTGGTGAACTTGATAATCTCGCGCGTAGGATTTCGGGCCGCCCGCTTCGTTCAGAGGGGGAGGAGCCGACTCTTCCAAAGAAGGTGGTCGTCGAGACAGTTCCGTTTACGGAAGAGGAATATCAGGAAAGAAAGGCGAAACGGGAGGAGATCGGTGTGTATTTTCTTGAGCGAATTCCGAGTGAGAAAGAGCTCAACAAGAGACTACGAATAGGGATGAGCTATCAAGATGTCGTCGATCACTATGGGCGTGCCTTTGGAACTCCGAGAGAGCCCGCTGCGGAACAATTTGAATTGGTCTACGTGATTGCTCCTGAAAAGGCCTCGATCAATCTTAAGCGGGAACTTGTTCCGATTGGGTTTCGAGTCTATTTCGAAGAAGGGCTCGTCACGCGGTGGAAGCAGAGTTGTGATTTTATGTGGCGTGAAGAGAAACTGGTGAATCCTCAATCGCCGGAGCAGCCGAAACCTGGTCCACGGCTCTTGTATGCTGAGTTTCCGGAGTTTGATACCACGTCGGGAGGCTCGGCTATATTTGAGTTTGTCGAGAAGATCAAAATTCCAGATCCTGAGCAGAAACTTACCAAGCAGGACTTGCTCGATTTACTCGCGATAGTGAATTCGGTGGTTCAATCGAAGCCCCGGAGTGAGGAGGTCGAAAAGCCCTCACTTCTTACCAGTTGTGATCTGATGAAAATGTTAGCGTTCAATTTTCCGGAGGTGAGGGAGGTCATCCAAAAGGCGGTAGATGGTCGGGTCGTATTAAAGGATCTGGAAGAGAGTCTTTCAGAGTATTCCTCGGGGAAGAAGCCATTGGCCATTGAGTAGACGAATACTGCGGGAAGGCCTTGGTTCAACCGAGACCAGTTAGAAGCTGGGTTTCGGGTGTAACGCCACAAAGTTACCCCATGTATTACAGCAATTTTCGCGAGCGTCAGCGGGTTATTGGAACCGGACCTTTTAGTTCAAACCGCCGGGCATTTTGGGGGCGTGGACGGTGCGGAAGAAGAGGTGGCGGCTGCAGAGTTCGGTGGCTAGGAGGAGGGGGAGGGTGAGCCAGGGGTTGAGGAAGGC
>JALZWJ010000325.1 GCA_023300065.1 Akkermansiaceae bacterium | reverse complement strand
AAATGCAGGCACCTGATGAAGATGAACCAGGAATGGACATCTCATCTCTGATTGATGTTTGTTTCCTCCTCCTCATCTACTTCTTGGTTACGACCCAGATTGTTCAGAAGGAGCAGGAGCTTAGCACCTCGCTTCCATCTACCGCCCCTTCGAGTAATCCTCCTGATCTCGCCCCGATGCTTATTCTCCTTGAGGGGAATGGCAACGTCTCCCTCAAAGGAGAAAGTGGCGTCATCGAGCTCATCGAATCCGATTCTGATGCCCGTGAACTTCCAAACCTCGGCGAACGTCTCGACCTCCACAAGAGCGTCGCAGATACCGCGAGTCAGAAAGCCCTCGTGCAGATCCGGGTCGATGGCGACACCGTCCAACAGCGTGTCATCGATGTTCTCAATGCCCTCGCTGGCGCTAAGATCACCGAAATCACCTTCACCGATATCAACGACCCTGAAGGCTAAGCCTTCTTGGAGTTTTTAGGCCTAAAAAACCTAAGGATTCCTTCTTGAAATCGTTTCTCAATTTAGAAGGAAAGGTTGATGCGCCATCCCGGCTCTCAACCTTTCTTTTTCTCAAAAACTCACACCTCCAAACTAAACAATGAATTCAATCACCTCGATTCGCCGTTCCTTTGGCATCGTCTTGCTTGCCCTCTGCGCTTTCTGCGCTCCGGTGCAGGCCCAGGCGCTCGCCGACATGCACAAGGAAGCCCTTGATAATATGAAAGTCGGCAAATGGGCTGAGGCTCACGCCGTCCTAGCCAAGGCTACCAACACTTTCGATAAACGCGCTCTCCAGCTCTTCGGCCCCCGTTTCGGCTGGTTCTGGTATCACCGCGGCTACTGTGAAATCAAACTGAACCAGTTTGATGACGCCATGAAGTCGTTCGAGAAATGCTACACGAAATACAAAAACGTGGCGCCCAAAGAAGGCCAAGCTCCTTCCTCCAACCTCTATAATAAGAAGTCCCTCCTCATGTGGGGCCACTCCGCCAAAGGTGCGGAAGAATGGGCCACCTCCATTCGCATGTATAAGAAGTTCCTCGCCGAGCGTGATGCCAACCGTGATAAATACGAAAAAGGCGTCTTCTACATCAACATGGCCATCAACCACTACAAGTTGAACAAGATCAAGGAAGGCAACGGCTACCTCGAAACTGCCATCAAAGGGAAAGTCTCTTTCCCCACTCCGAACAAAGGCATCATGGCCGCCTTCAATGTCATGGTTGCTGCCGTCATTGAGAAAAAAAATGAGCCAGCACTCCTCGACTTCCTTGCCAAGAACCGCGCTCACATCAAGCTGGAGCCTTTTGAAGCTCACGAGTTCTCCTCTCTCTTCATGAAGCTCGCCCAGGATGCCCGCTCCGCTGAGATGATCCGCTCTACCTTCGAGCTTTACTCCCTCGTTCCCAGCACGGTTGCTGCGATCGATGACATCAAGTCTCGCCTCACGATGCTCGGCTCCCACGACCGCACCATCCGTGATGGTTCCATGATCGTGAATAAAGGAGATCTCAGCAAGAGTTCCACTGAGCTCGAAAAGGCCGACACCCTCGGCAAGGTGAATGAAATCTACGCTTACCTGAACACCGCCGTCCTCCATGAAGAAGACGGAAACATCCGCGGTGCCTTCGCTGTCTATGAGCAGCTCGAACTCTACTTCCCGAAGGCTAAGGTCTTCCGCGATAAGAAAGTTTCCCCAGCTCGTGAGGACAACCTCTTCAACCTCGTCCGCACCTCTGCGGTGATCGGGGAGGTCCTCACCACAGAGCACTACGGCTCTATCTTCCTCAAGGCCTTCCCGAACAGTAAGCACGTGAAAGAAGTCCGCCGCATGATGCTCACCAGCCTCTTCTTCAATGGCGAATACGACAAATGTGTCGAGGTCGCCGAAGTCATGCTGCCTAAGCTCACTAAGCCCTCGAAGCAGCACGATGTCTGCCTCTTCGTCCTCGGCGGAAGTAAGCACTACCTCGGGGAATTCCATGAAGCTCAACCTCTCCTCAACGAGTATATTTCCACTTACAAGAAGAGCAAAGATGCTGACAAGATCCGCGTCCTCGCTACATCCTACTTCCACGCGGCGAACTACTCACGCCTCCAGGAATGGTCTAAGTCCGCAGCTCTGCTCGATGCCTTCCTCAAGGAATATCCAGATGCTAAGAGCAACGTTTACTATCCCTTCGCCCTCTTCGACCGCGCAAACTGCCACTACGCAGAAAACGAGACTGAGGACGCCTACACCAAGGTGACCCGCGTCGAGACTGAGTTCCCAGGCGTCTCCGTCATGGAGCAAGCGCTCGCGCTGAAAGGCAATATCCTCGAAGGGCTCAAGAAGCCCGGCGAAGCAGAAGAATATTACCATAAGGCTCTCGCCCTCGCAGAGCAGAAGAAGAATGACCTCGTCTCCGGCGAGTGCCTCTTCTACCTCACCGCCCTCATTGGTAAGGAGAAAATTGGCAAGGGAGAGAATCCCCGCGTTGCCGAGGCCGTTCCCTTCTACACCAAGTTCTGGGAACGCTACGGTGCCAGCTCACCCTTCAAGGCCAAGGTCGCGGTTGCTGGGATTCCCGCGATGCGTAAGGTCGGTAAGATTGAGGAAGCCCTCGAGAAACTCCAAGGTGTCATCGCTAGTCTCTCCAAGGTCCCCGGCACTCCCGGCCTCGAGGAAGCCATCGGCTCCTACACCGAGGAATACTTGAAGGAGAACACTCCTGATGAACTCAAGGATCACTACTATGCCTTCCCCGGCATCGACTCTCGTGACATGGCGACCCGCGCCCTCCTCCGTATCGCGATCATCGATGTCTTCGAAGGCGTCTACGCTACCGCTGATAAGGAAAAGGATGAGAAGAAGTCCCGTGACGCGAAGGCCCGCATCGATGTCCTCTTCAAAGAGCTCCGTGACACCTTCAAGCCAAAGGATCTCTCCAACTTCATCCTCGTGAAGGTCGGAAACTTCATTCGTAAGAAGACGACGAAGCCTGAAGCGGCCCGCGTCTACTATGAAGAAGCCTTGAATCGTAAGACCGACCAATCCCACAAGTTCGCTGCCATCTTCGGCCTCGCCGATGTGAACGCGAAGGGGACGAAGTCTCAGAAAGCTGAGGCCATCAAGCTCCTCCAGCGCGTCATCGCCGACTCAGATGAAGCGTCTGAAAAAGAGGAAGCTTCCTACCTCACCGCTTCCATCTACTTCGATTCTGGTGACTACGATAAGGCCGTTGCTACCGCCACGGAATACATCAACAACAAGACCTACCGCCAATATAAGGTGCAGGCTCGTATGCTCCTCGGATCTGCCCACGACAAAGCAGGCCGCGTTGATGATGCCTTGGTCTCCTACCAATCCATCTGGGGCCCTAGCATGGGTGCCATCCGCTACTCCGCCCCAGCCATCAAACGCTGGATGGAGATCCTCTGGACCCGTGGAGGGAACAACACGAGCGGCAAGAGCGATAAGCAATATGCTTACGAAAATGGCCACGACTACATCCGCCTCACCACAAACGCCGCTAAGAAAGCGACGCGCGATGAGCAGGCCGTCCGGGATGAAGTCGCTGAACTCGTGAAAGACTACGAGGCTAACACTGAGACCACTCCGATCGTTGAGGAGAAAAAGAAGTAAAGAAATCGAGAACCCAAACCACGAACTGAAAATAACAGACATGAAAAAGATTCTCACCACCGCTCTACTTCTCAGTAGCTCCATCAGCTCGCTCTTCGCACTTGAGCCACGCATCCTCATCGTCACCGCTAAGGAGACCTTTACCGGCCTGATGATTGATGCGGATAAGAAAGACTTCCTCTGGCGCGAAAGCGCAAAGTCCACCGTGAAGCGCAAGCAGAGCCAACGCTCCGCGACCGTCTACTTCATCCAGCCTCCGGAATTCACCGAGGCCCTGGAACTCTACAAAAGCCGGAACTATAAGGACGCTGCCGAGAAATTCGCAGCAACGGCAGAGGCTTATAAAAAGCTCACCGAGATCCCGGGGAACCCCTCGACCCTCGCTGGTTTTTATGAACTAGAGTGCTTCCGCCGCATGGAAGACCTCGAGAGCCTCGTCGCCAAGGCGGCGACCTTCACTCCGGACAGTCTTCTCCAGGACTTCCATAAGGTTCAATACGAGATGTATAGCGTCTTCTGGGATGCCGTCCGCACGAAGGGATGGACTCGTCTCGATGCCATCGCAATGGACGAGAAGTGGCGCAACCGGAAGCTCCCGGGCAACCTCCGCGCTCAGATTGCTTACTGCCACGGACTCGCCTTAGAGGGGATGGAGCAGCCTATCAAAGCGCTTGGCCTACACGAGGTTGCT
>JALZWJ010000324.1 GCA_023300065.1 Akkermansiaceae bacterium | reverse complement strand
TGGGTGCCTCACCACAGACAGTAAGCGATGCTATCATTCCCCTTGTGAGGATTAAAGGCTTTCCCCCTCGTGGGTGGGAGGGGTAGGGTAGATAGACGGGATGTCCTCCAACTGTAGACAAGCAATACCACAACCGCCAACACCACCAACGACAACAATGACGTCGGCAGAACCAACGACCAACACCACCCTCACCAGCCCCCTCACCCTCACCACCGGCAACTGGTATTTCTGCGCCCTTCGCTACGACTCCGTAAACAGCTCCTGTCAGCTCACCCTCCTCCAAGACACCAACGGAACCATCACCCCTGACACCATCTCCACCAGCACCGACACCCTCACCTCCCTCGGAACCAACGCTATCCAACACAACACCGGAGTCTTCATCGCCGCTGACGACGCCAACGCCGCCGGATCAAATGACTTCGGCGGAGCCATCGATGACCTCGCCATCTTCCAAACCCGTGACACCTTCGGAGTCCTTACTGACGCCGAACTCGCCGAGGTCTACAACATCGGCGCCCTCGCCTTCGACCCTCCCGCCCCCCGACCAACCATCAACTCCTTCACCGCTAATGGAACCAACTTCAACTCAGGCGACACCGTCACCCTCAACTGGAACGTCACCGATGCCGACACCGTCGAGATCTTCCCCGGCATCGGTTCAGTCTCTCCCATTGACTCACTCACCTTCACCGCAGCCTTCACCGAGGTCTACACCCTCACCGCCATAAACGCCGAAGGAAGTACGACCTCCTCCTTACAAATCACGATAGACGGCCAAACCCTCCCCCCCCGTCTCAACGAATTCCTCGCCAGTAACTCCAGCTTCGACGATGGCGACGGCAACTCCACCGACTGGATCGAAATCCACAACCGCAACCTCTTCCCCCTCGACATCTCCGGCTACCATCTCACCGACGACCCCACAAACCCCACCCAGTGGACCTTCCCAAACGGCACCACCCTCGCCGCAAACCAACACCTCCTCGTCTTCGCCTCCAGCAATGACACCCCAGACTCCGCCGGCAACCTCCACACAAACTTTAGCCTCAGCGCCAATGGCGAATACCTCGCCCTCACCGAGCCCTCCGGCATCGTCATCCAAGAATTCGCACCCACCTACCCACCCCAAAGAACCGACATCAGCTTCGCCACCGATGGCTTCCGCACCCCCACCCCCCGCGCCCAAAACACCGGCACCCCCATGCAAGGCTTCGTCATCGACACCTCCTTCGATGTCGACCGCGGCCACTTCACAGCCCCCTTCAACCTCACCATCACCAGCCCCACCACCAACGCAGAAATTTACTACACCACCGACGGCACCAACCCCAACCCCACCAACGGAACCCTCTTCACCGGCCCCCTCACCATCTCCGCCACCACCGTCCTCCGCGCCGCCGCCTTTAGAGACAACTTCTTCCCCACCGACACAGACACCCAGAGCTACATCTTTCTCAACGACATCATCACCCAAGGCAACACCCCACCAAACACCACCACCCTCTGGGCCGGCCGCATCGCCGACTACGAAATGGACCCAGACATCGTCACCTCCCCCGCCTACTCCACCGACATCATCCCCGCCCTCCAAGAATTCGCCACCCTCTCCCTCACCCTCGACCCAGATGACTTCTACGGACCACAAGGCATCTACCAAAACCCCGAAAGCGAAGGCTCAGCCTGGGAGCGCCCCGTCTCCGCCGAACTCATCTCACACGACGGATCAGAATCCGGCTTTCAGATCGACGCCGGCATCCGCATCCAAGGCGGCAGCAGCCGTAACCCCGACACCCCCAAACACTCCCTCAGCCTCCGTTTCCGTAACATCTACGGCGCAGGAACCCTAGACTACCCCCTCTTCCGAGACTCCCCAGATGGCCGCAACGCCGTCGAGAGATTCGACACCCTCCAGCTCCGCTCCAACTACAACCACGGCTTCTCCCACCGCCACTTCTGGCAAACCGACAAAGCCCAATACAACCGCGACCAATTCGCCAACGACACCTTCATGGCCCTCGGCAACACCGGCATCCACGGCCGCTGGACCCACCTCTACATCAACGGCACCTACTGGGGCCTCTACCACGTCCACGAACGTGCAGACCAAGACTTCATGGAATCCTACTTCGGCGGAGAAGATGATGACTACGACGCCATCAACGCCGGCACCGCTCAGAGTGGAACCATCAACGCCTACAGCGCCATGGTCACCGCCTCCCGCACCAACATCGCCACCCCCACCGCCTTCGAGGGCCTCAGAGACCACCTCAACATCGAGTCCTTCATCGACTACATGCTCCTCAACTTCTTCTTCGGCAATAACGACTGGGACTTTAACAACTGGCGCGCCGCCGGCACCGGCCCCACCGGCATCCCCTTCCACTTCTTTCCCTGGGACTCCGAATTCGCCATCTCCCCACCCCGCACCAACCCCGCCTTCCTCGACATCGCCAACTCTCTCAACATCAACGCCACCGGCCGTAACAACCGCAATAACCGCCCCTCCGGCATCCACCAAGACCTCGCCGAAAATGCCGAATACCGTCTACAATTCGCCGACCGCGCCCACGCCGCCCTCTTCAACAACGGCCCCCTCTCACCCACAGGTGCAGACGCCACCTGGCGCATCCGCTCCCAGCAAATGGACCTCGCAGTCATCGCAGAATCCGCCCGCTGGGGTGACTACCGCCGCGATGTCGAAGCCGCAGGCGGATGGGTCCAGGCAGACTACCAACTCTACACCAAAACCGACCACTACCTCCCCACCCAAGACTACATCCTCGGCACCTACTTCCCACTCCGCCCCGACATCTTCCTAGACCAACTCCGTAGCCGCAACCTCTACCCCCAAGTCGACGCCCCAGTCTACACCCAAGACGCCTCCTCCACCCTCACCATGACCAACCCCAACCCCGGTGGCACCATCTTCTACACCATCGATGGCACCGACCCGCGCGATCCCTCCGCCATCACCTACACCGGCCCCATCACCCTCACCACCAGCGCCACCTACGACTCCCGTATCCTCGAAAACGGCCTCTGGTCCGCCCTCCAATCCGCCGACATCACCAACGGCACCCCCGCCGACGCCACCAACCTCGTCACCTCCGAACTCCACTACAACGAACCAGGAGCCACCGAAGAAAATGAATTCATCGAATTCACCAACATCTCCACCCTCGAGATCAACCTCAGCAACCTCACCTTCACCGCCGGCCTCACCTACACCTTCCCCCTCGGCACCACCCTCGCCCCCAGCGCACAACTCACCGTCACCGCCGCCCAATACGAAGGCAGCCTCGATAACGGCGGCGAAACCATCACCCTCGTAGACGCCTCCGGAACCATCATCGAGAGCTTCACTTACAACGACCGCGCCCCCTGGCCAGAAGCCTCCGATGGCGATGGCTTCTCCCTCGTCCGCATCAGCCCAGCCTCCCAACTCGACCCCAACCTCCCCACCAGCTGGCGTCCCTCCACCACCCTCGGCGGTAACCCAGGCGACACCGACTCCACCACCTTCCCCAGCGGCGACCTCATCGCATACGCCCTCCAAGGCCAAGCCCTCACCGTCGACCAAAACAGCCTCATCGTCCCCCATAATCTCGCCACCGATGACATCATCCAAACCATCGAGACCTCCACCGACCTCATCACCTGGACCACCCTCCCTACCCCCACCTCACAATCCCTCCCCAACTCTGGCTTCATCCAACAAACCTTCTCAGTCTCACCCATCACCCAAAAGCGCTTCTACCGCCTAAAAGTCACCCTCCGCTAACTCAGAAAACCAAGCTCATCGCTAAATCAACCGAGCCAAAAGCTCGCATAAAGGAGCTAACCGCTAAAAGCTAA
>JALZWJ010000323.1 GCA_023300065.1 Akkermansiaceae bacterium | reverse complement strand
AAATCATCCAAGGACTCCGCCGAGCCACTCGGCTTCACGACGAGTCGCTTAAAAAAAGTCGGGTCAAAGTCATCTTCCTTCCGCGATTTAATCGGAATGAAGGTCTTATTGTCAGCCCGCGAGTTCACGATCTCAAACGGACCCGGCGTCGCACTCACATAAAGGCGGCGCTTTGTCATCTTCATGTATTCGTCGAAGCGGAGCGGGCGGTTATCCATCGCGCTAGGCAGTCGGAAGCCATGATCCACCAGCACCGATTTCCGGCTCTTATCCCCCTCGAACATGCCACGAACCTGCGGGAGAGTCGCGTGGCTTTCATCCGCGAGGAGGAGGTAATCATCCGGAAAGAAATCGAGTAAAGTATACGGGCGGTCGCCCGGCTTCCGCCCCGTGATATGGCGCGAGTAATTCTCGATCCCCTGGCAAAACCCCATCTCCTGCATCATCTCTAAATCATACTCAGTCCGCATGCGGAGTCGTTGGGCCTCGACCAATTTATTGTTTTTCTCAAACCACGCGATGCGGTCATCCAGCTCCTGCCGGATCGCCACCATCGCGGTCTTAAGCTTCTCCTTAGAGCTCACGAACTGCTTGGCGGGATAGAAGACAAACTGATCCATTTGCTCGATGACATGCCCGCTCATGGTATCGATCGAGGTGATCCGGTCGATCTCGTCGCCGAAGAACTCGACCCGGATCGCCACCTCATCGAGGTAAGCAGGGCGGACCTCCACCACATCTCCCCGGACCCGAAAGTTACCGCGTTGGAAGGCGATATCGTTCCGCTCAAAAAGCAGGTTCACCAGTTCCGTGAGGAATTCATCCCGTCCCATTTCCTGACCTGTCGAGATGCCAAACATCATATCCTTGTAGTCCTCCGGATTTCCCAAACCGTAGATGCAACTCACACTCGCCACCACGATCGTGTCCGGGCGCGTGATGAGGGAACCCATCGTGCTGAGGCGGAGGCGCTCGATCTCCTCATTAATGGAGGAGTCCTTCTCGATGTAAGTATCGGACCGTGGGATGTAGGCCTCGGGTTGGTAGTAGTCGAAGTAAGAGACAAAATACTCCACCGCATTATCTGGGAAAAAGGCCTTAAACTCCGAGTAAAGCTGAGCCGCGAGCGTCTTATTGTGACTCATGATCAGAGTCGGCTTCTGGATATTCTCGATGACATTGGCCATCGTGAAGGTCTTACCGGATCCCGTCACGCCACGCAGTGTCTGGTGCCGATTCCCCGCCTTGATTGATTTCACCAACTTAGCAATGGCCTGCTCTTGATCGCCCTTAGGGCCAAAGTCACTGACGAGTCGGAAGTCCACGGCGGAAGAGTAGAGGAAGATTCACACTTGTCCAATCAGACTGGGCGGGTTGGTTGCGGGATTTATTCACCGCTAAGGAAAGATGGAGCAAAGGGTTGAGGGGGGTAAATCAGGGAATGAGGTGGCGCACTTCCATTCCCAACAAGGAACCTAGGCCACGCTAGCTCTGCTCTCCGGACACGCGAAGCGAAGTGGCGAGGCGCCACGGCTCCTTTCTTAGGCAGCGCGCTCTCAGTTTCGGATTTCGAGTTTCAAGATTTAGGAATTAGGATTTCCCCACTCACGCTTCGATTTCTGCAGCGGATTCAGTCCGACTCACCGAGCCTTCCACCGTGACATGAAAATGCCATTCCCCCAGAAGCTCACGGATCGCGAGGATATTGAGCTTCGCAAGCCGGTAGATCCCGTCCTCGTGAGCCGCGAAATCCTTCATGGGGACCCAGCTATCACGGGCCGCGAGGTGGTGGCGGAGTTGCTCTAACTCATCGGCATTTTCTTGAGTGGCGGGGAGGATGCTGCGGTAGTCATCTCCGATTCGCCCTAGCCAGCTTGGACCGGCGAGAATCAGGCCCAGGAGCCCCAGCCCTGCTTGTCCATATTCCTGACCACTCAGCCGCGAGAGACGCATCCCCGGCCCGCGCTCCGGCTTCTGGGCAATGCGCTCCCAATTCTGCGGGCCATTCTTTTTGAGATGAAAATGCCCCGCCCAAAAAACGGCGATCCCAAAGGCAGAGGCCCCTACCGCTACCGGCAAAGTGAGCGCGCGACTCCCCGTCACCAAACTCGCCAGAACCCAGAGGAAAAGAAACACGATGAGAAACACCGCCCCCGCCCCCAGCGCCCACAACACAATCCGCCCACCACAACGGAGGTTATGGCGCCGAATCAACTTCGGAGTAATGATGACAGGGCATTGAGACATCTCGTATCAACTGAAACGGATCATCGCTCCACTTACTTAGTCTCGCCAGGGAGAGAGCATTTTCAACAAAGCGTATCGGCGTTTCACCTTCCGCTCTACCGGAGCGAAAACCCGGAGGGTCTTACCGGTCGGGAGGAACTCAATCTCAGAAGACCGCCCCCAGAGTTCGCCATCGATCTCTACCGGCACGTCTTCCTCACAGGTCACGCGGAGACTTTCCGCCTGAAGATACTCAACCGTATCCCCGTGCGTATTGGGATCGATCCCCCCTTTCACCAGCCCCTTCAATGAGTCCTTCACGAACTGATATCCGGGCTCTTTAAAGACCACCACATCGAGGAGATTATCTTGGTTGCTGGCATTCTTAAAGAGTGGGAATTGCCCACCGTAGAGGGAGCCATTTCCCACAAAAAGGGCCACGCCCTCCACTTCCCGACCATCACAACACGTCACCTTTAAAGTCGGTGGAGCTTCGCGGATCACCTTCGTCGCCGCCAACATGTAGGCCATGGGGCCAAAGCGCTTCTTACTCTCCCAGCTCGTTTCCTCGATCACCTGCGCATCGAAGCCAATTCCCGCCATCTGGACGAAGGGTGCGCCATTCATCTGAAAAAGATCGACCTCCTTGCTGTGACCGCCATCGATCACTTCCATCGCATTTTTGAGTTTGTCGTGAGGAATCCCCATCTCCCGTGCGAAGACGTTCATGGTGCCAGTTGGGAAAACGCCCAAAGCCGTCTTCGACCCCGCCAACCCCTCGATCACCGCATTGAGCGTGCCGTCTCCTCCCGCCGCGATCACCAGCTCCTCCCCTTCGGCCACAAACCTCTGGGCCAGCTCGATCGCCTCTTCCCGGCTACGCGTCGCGTAAATCGTGAAGCGCGTGGCATTCTCCATGATAAACGTCAGCGCCCGCTTCGCTTTCTCACCCTTAGCCTTAGGGTTCAAAATGAGAGGGTATCGTGGGGGTAAGTCGCTCATGATTCCTCTGTAGGGATAGGGAACCCCATCCGCTGCAATTGGTCCAGAACCAAGGCAACGGGTAAGCCTACGATGTTATCAAAATCTCCCTCAAATCGCTCCACAATCATCTCCCCATGGTCCTGAATCGCATAGCCCCCCGCCTTATCCAAGACGGGGACTTTTGATAAATACTCCTCAATCACCGCGTCAGAATAATCGTAAAACTTCACATACGAGGTCTCCACAAACTCCGAAACATGATCTCCGTGAGACAGCACCACCCCCGTCATCACCTCCTGCACCCTGCCACGGAATAGCCGCAAATTCGCCGCCGCTTCCTCCAGATCCTTCGGCTTCCCAAAAACCTGCCCCCCCAGCGCCACCACCGTATCAGCCCCGATCACCATCGCCTCAGGCTGGGACATCGAAATCGCAAGACACTTCAAACGAGCATTCGCCAAAGCCAGCTCACGTGGTGGCAGATCACCGGGTCCCAGTTCCTCCACATCCGGCGAAAGAATCTGAAACGACAACCCAGCCTCCCGAAGCAGATCACGCCGACGAGGAGACCCAGACGCCAAAATGAGCTCCCAGTCGATTGTCCCCTCAGATAAACCAATCACAATACGAGCGATCTAGTCGAAAAACAGAGAGCGAGCGAGCGGAATATCTCAACCTAGGTGCCAGGTATTTGATACCGTTCGGGATCATACTGCATCAAAAAGAAAACTATCCCAGCACTTGCTCCCGATCGGGATCAAAAAACTCCAATCAAACGCTAAAAGGCAAGACTCCCAACGATCCAACAGTGCCTTCCCTCTCCCTGACAGACTGAAACCCTGCCAACCTGACAAACTTCAAAAAAATGGTGCGCGCGAGAGGAATCGAACCTCCACGGGGTTGCCCCCACATGAACCTGAATCATGCGCGTCTACCAATTCCGCCACGCGCGCAGCGGCGGTAAGAAATCACTCTCCCCCAAGAATGGCAACCATATTTCGCCTTCGCCGGAGTTTGAGGTTCGAAAGTTACCGTTCGAAGCCCAAGCCCAAGCCTGAACCCGAACAAACTCTCCCAAGAAGGAAATGACAATCAGGATGCGAATGATTTGGAATTCTCCCTCAGTTGGTATTTCATCTCCCTGCATGAAGCTCCTTATCACTGCCGGCCCCACGGTTGAACCCATCGATCCAGTCCGGTATCTCACGAACCGTTCCTCTGGAAAAATGGGCTACGCCCTCGCCGCAGCCGCAGCAAAACGCGGACACTCAGTCCTCCTCATCTCTGGTCCAACCTCACTGGAGATCCCGGAAGGCGTCGATTACCTCCCCATCGAGACCGCCGAGGAAATGTATCAAGCGGTGGCGGCCCAAATTGGGAAGATGGAGCTCGCGATCTTTGCGGCAGCGGTCGCGGACTACACTCCGGCAAAGGTCGCAGAGCAAAAAATTAAGAAATCTGGGGAAGAAATGACGATCACGCTCACTCGCACCAAAGATGTCCTCGGCTCTGCGCGTGAGGTCATGGGTTTCAAAGGAGCCCTCATCGGCTTCGCTGCCGAGACAGAAAACGTCATCGATAATGCACGCGGGAAATGCCTCCGCAAAGGGTGCGACCTCGTCATCGCGAATGATGTCTCACGCCGCGACATCGGCTTCGACTCATCCGAGAACCAAGTCACCCTCGTCTACCCCGACCGCGAAGAAGTGCTCCCGCAAGATAGCAAGGAACACCTCGCTTTCCACTTAATGGAAGTGGTCGAAGATCTCGCCGAATCATGAAATCCAGAACCTTTCTGACAATCGCTGCGCTCCTCCTTATCGGCGGTAGTTGGCCTGTCGGGGCCCAGTCCCTGATCCCGCTCCGGTTGAAAGAGATGGCGCGGCCCGACCGCATTCCAGAGGAGGTCCAAGACTCCACTTCCCTTTCCAAAGCTCCCGTTCAAACTCAGCTCCCTGCGAACCTCCCCAACCAGCGCTGGCCGGGCGAGACCTTCGCCCTCCTCGCGCAAGCCCAGCTCACGAAGCTCGCCGCCGGTGATGTCCGAGAGGTTTTGGCCAAGGGATTCCAGTCTTCAGATCTGGAAGCTCCCATCTCTCCGAAAAAAGGGGCCGTGCAGCAGGGAACCGGTGGTATACTCAAGCAAAGGACCGTTCAAGAGTTCGCCGAGCAACTCAGGGAGCTAGGGAAACTTAAGATCAAGATCATCGACAATCGTAAGTTCACGACGCAGCTCCATGTCGAGGCCGACCGCACCGTGCCGCAACGGGCCGAGTATTCCGCAACATGGCAGTGCACCTGGAATGCTGAAACCCCACCCCGCCTCACAAAGGTCGCGGTGGAGCATTTTAAAACCATCAGCTCAACCGAAACGAAGCCGTGGATGGCTGACCAGACGACTTCAGTCATCGGACATAACCCACGCTTCGCGCCCCAAGTCCTGCGCGGGATGGAGTTCTGGACGCAGCGCATCACCCGCATCGGGGACCTCGCGATGACAGGTCACCACGGCATCGCGGTCGGCGATGTGAATGGCGATGGGCTGGAGGACCTTTACGTCTGCGATGGCGGGAGTCTCCCGAATCAACTCTACCTCCAACAACCCGATGGCACCGCAAACGAGGTCGCGGCAGATTGGGGCGTTGCTTGGCTAGAAGATTCCCGAGGAGCCTTACTCATCGACCTCGACAACGACGGTGATCAAGACCTCGTCGTGGCAACCATCGCGATGATCGCTTTCGCCGAAAATAATGGGGCTGGAAAATTCGAACTCCGGGGCGGCTTCCCCGGCGCTCCTTATCCATTTTCACTCAGCGCAGCGGACTTTGATAGCGATGGTGACCTTGATATTTACACCTGCCTTTACAGCGCCGGAGATGCGGTCGGAGCGGGCAGGCGAGGCTTCGAGGCCAACTCCCCCGCCCCCTTCGATGACGCCAAGAATGGCGGGCGAAATATCCTCCTCGCGAACCTTGGCCAATTCCGCTTTACCGATGTCACTCGCCAAGTCGGGCTGGATCAAGACAACACTCGCTGGAGCTTCGCAGCAGCGTGGGAAGACATCGACCGCGATGGCGATCCAGACCTTTACGTCGCAAACGACTTCGGCCGTAATTGCCTCTATCGAAACGACAAAGGCCGCTTCACTAACATTGCAAAAGAAGCGGGCGTCGAAGACATCGGAGCCGGGATGTCAGTCTCGTGGGGAGATCCCAATCGCGATGGCTCCGCCGACCTCCTCGTCGGAAACATGTTCTCATCTGCCGGACGCCGCGTCGCGAGCCAGCAAGGGTTCGATAAAAACCTCACGCGCATGGCGCGGGGAAATAGCCTCTTCACCGCCACCGGAAAAACCTTCCAAGATCAGAGCATCAGCGCCGGCCTCACGAATGGGGGCTGGGCTTGGAGCAGTGCCCTCGCGGATCTCGATAACGATGGTTGGCAGGACATCATCGTGGCAAACGGCTACCTCACCAACACGCGCGACAATGACTTGTGAAGTTTCTTCTGGCGACAGGTCGTGTCGCCCTCCGAAGAAAAATCCCAATACGCGCGCGGCTGGGCCGATCTCATGAAACTAGTTCGCAATGGTCACTCGTGGAGCGGGAACGAACGGAATCGCTTTTTTCGAAATAGCGCCGATGGATATTTCCACGAAATGTCCCACCTCGCGGGACTCGACCAAGCCGAAGACGGCCGCGCCCTCGCCATCGTCGATTGGGATCAGGACGGGCGGCTCGACCTCTGGTATCGAAACCGGAATGCTCCCCGCCTCCGCTTCATGAGGAACGAACGCGATACCGGATCGGCCCTTTTCATCAAACTCGAAGGAACCCGCTCAAACCGCGATGGAATCGGCGCAGTCGTCGAACTCCTGCCGACCAAAAAAGAAGGAGCTAAAGAAGAACGCCTCATCCGCTCCGTGCGCGCGGGCGATCTATTCCTCTCTCAATCGAGCAAATGGTTACACTTTGGGACCGGTAAAAATGAGCACCCCAGATCGGCCCACGTCATCTGGCCCGGCGGAGTGATCGAGGAATTCAAAAACCTCCCGAGCAAAGGCCGCATTCTCCTCAAAGAAGGAAGCGCTAAAGCCATCCCCCTCCCCGCGCGCTCCGCCATCACCCTCCCCCTAAAAACCTCACCCATCGCACTCCGTGATGATGGCAAAGCTCACATCATCCTCCCCGCCCGTGTCCCTTTCCCAGACCTCCGCTATCAAAATGGAGCAGGAATTGAGCAAAAAACCACTCTCCCACGCGCCCCGCGCCTCCTCTACCTTTGGTCCGCTCATTGCAGCCATTGTCGAAAAACACTCCCACTCCTAGCCTCTCAAGCCTCGGCTTTCAGAGCCGCCCAACTCAGCATCTTAGCCCTCTCCGTCGATTCCGATCAAGAAAAGGCCCGCGCCCTCATCAAGTCCTCCGCGTTCCTCGACCCATCCGGATCGCTCCACCCAGCAGCCCTCACTCAGCTCGCTGACTTCCAGGCACAACTCTTTGACCGCACCCCCGCCAGCACCGTGCCGCTTGCCATCCTTCTCGATGAGAATAATCAAGCCCTCGCGATCTATCGCGGACCAATCCCACCCGAAAGGATCCTAGCGGACTGGACCACCCTGCGCTCCGCACATCCCACGCAGCTCTACCACCTCGCCCCACCGCTCAAAGGAACGTGGTTCACCAACCCACTCCCACCCCGCGAAGTCCACCGCCTCTATCCCCCGTCGATTTCGAAATAGAAGCGAGATTCCCCATACAGGGCTATCTTCTCTGCACTTCTGAGCGGTTAAAAAAACTCCACAGACCAAGCTCCCGCTCATTCTGGGTTCAAACTTTCCAACCCCGCCATCTCGCGATGGAACTCGCCCCAAAGGCCACGTCGTGCCACTGGATTTTTTCTTCACTGAAGAGGAACTTTGCGTCGAAGCTCTCCCCCTTGAGGGCCTCATTGAGCCAGTAGGAATCATCCTCCCACATTTGATCGAAAGGAATCTCGGCGATCTCGCACCACAACGGGTTCGCCTCCACCGTGGCGGTCGGCGTTCCCTCAAATTTCGTAGCGGTGTAGACGTGACAGTGGATGTCGGGGAGATCAGACATCGCGAACCACAGCTCGCCCCGTTTTACCGGGTCGAGGCAGGTGATGTGCAGCTCTTCTTGGCACTCGCGAATCACGCATTGCTCCGGCGTTTCACCGGGGTCGATTTTCCCACCGGGTCCGTTGATCTTACCTTTCCCGATTCCGGTCAGTTTCTCGATCAAAAGAACGCGGCTCCCTTGATGAACAAACATCAAGGTTGCGTGAAGTTCTGGTTCCCAATTCGGCCAATCTGGCGCGTCTTTATGATGATTCTCGAGCATAGGCTTCGACCGTGTCACAGGTGCAGACCAAGTTGCGGTCTCCGTGGACATTGTCAACCCTGCCCACCACGGGCCAGAACTTGTGACGACGTAAACGAGGGACCGGGAAGGCCGCCCGCTCGCGTCCATAGAGGTGGCTCCATTCATCAGCCAGCACCATTTCCGCCGTATGGGGAGCATTCTTGAGGGGGTTATCAGTCGCATCCAGCTGGCCGCTTGCCACCTCCTCTATCTCTTCGTAAATCGAAAGCATGGCCTCACAAAAGCGATCCAGTTCTTCCTTCGATTCCGATTCGGTCGGCTCGATCATGAGGGTCCCCGCGACCGGCCAACTCATGGTGGGCGCGTGGAATCCGTAATCGATGAGACGTTTTGCAATGTCCTCCACCGTGATGCCGCTGCGCTCGGTGAGCGGGCGGGTATCGATGATGCATTCGTGAGCCACTAAGCCCTCCCGCCCCGTGTAGAGGATGGGGTAAGAAGCGCGTAAACGATGCGCGATATAGTTGGCATTGAGAATGGCCACACCAGTCGCTTCCTTCAGCCCATCCGCACCCATCATCGCGATATACATCCATGAGATGACATTAATGGAGGCACTGCCATAAGGCGCGGAGCAGACCACGTTCTCAACCTTTTCCAAAGCCTCATGCCCGGGGAGAAACTCGACGAGATGTGGAGCCACTCCGATGGGGCCCACGCCTGGTCCCCCGCCCCCGTGTGGGATGCAGAAGGTTTTATGAAGATTAAGATGGCAGACATCTGCCCCGATCATGCCGGGGTTGGTGAGGCCGACCTGAGCGTTCATGTTGGCCCCGTCCATGTAGACTTGGCCGCCCGCTTGGTGGATCTCTTCACAAATTTCATTAATGCCTTCCTCAAACACTCCGTGAGTGGAGGGGTAAGTCACCATGAGAGCTCCGAGCGTCTCGCGGTGAGCTTCGATCTTTGCCGAGAGATCAGCGCGGTCGATGTTCCCTTCATCATCACACGTCACGGGAACGACCTTGAAGCCGGTCATGACGGCGGAGGCAGGATTCGTGCCGTGCGCGGAAGTCGGGATGAGGCAGATCTTACGATCCGCATCATCGTTCGCGAGGTGGTAAGACCGGATCGCTAGGAGTCCGGCATACTCGCCTTGCGAGCCCGCATTTGGCTGAAGCGAGACTGCGGCAAAGCCAGTGATCTTGGCCAGCCAATCGGATAATTCATCGAGCATATCGCGATAGCCGATGCTCTGATCGTCTGGAACGAAGGGGTGAATATTCGCAACCTCTGGCCAGCTGACGGGCATCATTTCGGCGGCCGCATTCAGCTTCATGGTGCAGGACCCGAGTGGGATCATGGATTCATTAAGCGCGAGGTCTCGTTTTTCGAGACGGCTCAAGTAGCGCATCATCTCAGTCTCACTGCGATAAAGGTGGAAGGCTTCTTGGGTCAAAAAATCGCTCACACGTGGAAGCGCGAGGTCGCCTCCTTTTTCAGAAAGAGTCACCCCGAATAATCCGGCAATGATCGCGACATCTTCTTCCGTTGTCGTTTCATCGAGCGCGATGCCCACCCGCCCATCACCGAAGTCACGGAGGTTGTATCC
>JALZWJ010000322.1 GCA_023300065.1 Akkermansiaceae bacterium | reverse complement strand
GGGGGGGCATCCAGCGAAAGGTTTCGCCGAATGCCAAGGTGATCTCATTTTACCGGTAAAAGATCGCCGTGTTGAACAATCCACGGCTCGTAAACCCACCAGAGACACAAAAAAGGGTGGAAGAGCTAAACTCCCCCACCCTGATATGAGTTTAAAAAACTGAACTTTATTCTGTTTCTTCGGTCGTGTTCTCCTCGTCAGCAGCGCCTTCTTCATCTTCTCCTTCGACTTCGTCGTCGGGCATGACACGGGCAACTGCTTGGAGCTTCTCGCCTTTCGTGAGGGTGACCAATTTGACACCCTGGGCGTTTCGGCCGGTTTCACGGACATCAGAAACACGGATGCGGATACTCTGACCACCATCGGTCATAAGCATCAGTTCATCGTCTTCTTCCACCGAGAGGCTACCTACGACAGGACCGGTTTTATCGGTGCACTTCATGGTGAGCATTCCGATTCCGCCACGGTTCTTCGCCATGTAGTCTTCAAACGGAGTCCGTTTTCCGAGTCCATTCGCGGAAGCTACGAGGAGGCGGGCATTTTCAGTGACCACGGAAAGTCCGACAACAAAGTCCCCTTCCCTTGGTTTAATTCCGCGCACACCGGCTGAGTTCCGACCCATCGTGCGGGTCTGATCTTCATTAAAGCGACAGCTCATTCCGCGATGGGTTACGAGCATAACATCATTCTTACCAGAGGTGAGACGGACTCCGATGAGCTCATTCCCCTCGTCCAGCTTAATAGCGATGGTTCCGGCTTTACGGTAGTTCTTAAAGTCGTAGAGGCTCGTCTTCTTCACCTTACCGGCGCGGGTCGCGAAGAAGACATTCCCAGCATCCTCGCGGAAGGTGATGTCTTCTCCAGACTCATCGTCGGTGGTGTATTCAAGGCGGAGAACCGCTGCGATGTTTTCCTCAGGCTGAAGCGCCAAGACATTCTTGATGCTACGTCCCTTCGAAGAACGAGACCCCTCAGGAATTCCATAAACCCGCTCGACGTAAACGCGGCCGGTATTGGTGAAGAACATGAGGTAATCGTGCGCCTGAGCAGTGAAGAGGTGCTCGACGAAGTCGTTCTCCTCATCGGCATCAGCGGTGCGGGTCTCCATCCCACGGACTCCTTTTCCGCCACGGGCCTGCACGCGATACTCGCTGGCCGCGGTGCGTTTCACGTAACCTCGATTGCTCAAGGTCACGATCATGCCGTCATTAGAAATGAGATCTTCGATCGCGATCTCACCTTCGTCAGGAAGGATGGGGCAGCGACGCGCGGTGGCGTGCTTTTCCTTAATCTCGAGAAGCTCTTCCTTGATGATTGCGAGAACGCGCTCTTCACGAGCGAGGATGTCGAGGAGGTCCTTGATCTCAGCGATGATGCCATCGTATTCCGCCTTGATCTTGTCCTGCTCCATCGCAGTGAGCTGATAGAGACGGAGTTCCAGAATCGCGTTTACCTGACGATCAGTGAAGACATACTTATCTCCCTCGATGCTGGCTTGGCCACGGATCAGGACTCCGAGCGACTCAGCAGTCGGGAGCGAGAAGTGGTAGGCTTTGAGCTTTTTACGAGCTTCGTCGCGGTTCTTAGAATCGCGGATCATCTTGATGAAATCATCCAGGTGGCCCAGTGCGAGCAGGTAAGCCTCGAGATTTTCGGCGCGTTCCTCGGCCTTCTTGAGAAGGTAGCGAGTCCGGCGGATAATGACCTCACGACGGTGCTCAATAAAGCAATCGAGCGCATCGAGCAGACCCAGCTGCTTCGGGCGGCGCTCGTGAATCGCGAGCATATTGACTCCGAACGAAGTCTCCATTGCGGTGAGCTTGAAGAGCTGGTTGACCACCACTTGCGGACGGGCATCACGCTTCAGGGTGATTTCAATACAGGTATCATCGGCAGAGAGGTCACGCATTCCCGAGATATCGAGAAGGACCTTTTCGCGAACGAGTTCTGCGATACGAATCTGAAGAGTCGCGCGGTTCACTCCGTGAGGAACCTGCTTGATGATGATTTGGGACGCGCCGGTTTTACTCTCGGTCACTTCCATAACACCGCGCATCTTGATGCTGCCACGACCGGTGCGGAAGTAGCTATCGATGCCTTTATAGCCGCGAATCTCACAGGCCGAGGCGAAGTCTGGCCCCTTGATGTGCTCCTTCATCTCCTCAATGGTGATGTAGGGATTATCAATACGAGCGCAGACACCATCGATCACCTCGCCCATGTTGTGGGCGGGGATGTTGGTGGCCATACCGACGGCGATTCCAGTTCCTCCGTTGACGAGGAGGTTGGGAATCGAGGCTGGCATGACGACTGGCTCAGTGCTGTTTTCATCGTAGGTGGTCTGGTGATCGACGGTGTCTTTTTCAAGATCCGTCATCATGGCAGATCCCATGTGCGTGAGGCGGGCCTCCGTGTAACGCATGGCAGCCGGGGCATCTCCCTCGACTGAACCGAAGTTACCTTGGCCGTTGACGAGCGTCTCGCGCATCGTCCACGGCTGGGCCATATTTACGAGGGTCGGATAAATCGCGCCATCACCGTGCGGGTGATACTTACCCATCGTCTCCCCTACAATACGGGCACACTTGAGGTGCGCCTTCGATGCGGAAAGCGAAAGATCGTGGTGCATTGCATAAAGCAAGCGGCGTTGGGAAGGCTTGAGGCCATCACG
>JALZWJ010000321.1 GCA_023300065.1 Akkermansiaceae bacterium | reverse complement strand
CCGGTTGAAGAGAAGGTGAAGGTGCAACTTCTGCGAGGTTAGACCGGCTGACCGGCGGCCTTTAATCGTATTCGGAACTCGTAAGTTCCTCTGCACTGCTACCAGTGAGGCGCTTGCCCTTATAGATCATGGAGAATTTCCCACCAGTGTCCTCAGCGATCAATTGGAGCTGAGCAGCGGCGGTTCCTGGGAGCTCAAAGGCGATGGTATCGATCGGGACGCCATCAGGATTAATTTCCGACATTTCTCCTAATACGAATTCTCCATCGGTGGGTTGACCATCTGAAAGGAGGTAGACGATGTTGGGCCGAGGTTCCATCGAGAAGGCCATCTTGAGAGGAGGATACCAATTTGTCCCCCCTTTAGCGGGCATCGTTTTAACGGCGTCGATGACCACTCCTTTAAGGCGCTGATTGGCGGGATACCACGGCACGATGGGGACCTTGCCATTCCCGCGCCAACCTTTTTCGTGCTGGTCTGGGCCCTTGGTGTCGATCGTCCAGCCTGTGGTAGAAAAGAAGATGACGGAGACATTCATACCAGCCGAAAGGGAGCTAATCGATTTTTCTAACTCCTTTTTAAGAGCCTCGATCCGGGTGCCACCAGTCTCTGCATCGGACCCCATAGAACCTGAGTAATCGACACAGAAAACGACGTTACGACCGCGCCGGTGGCTGCCGAAGAAGGTGGAACCACCACCTCCATCGCCCTCTCCTTCTCCAGTCCCAAATCCGGGGCCAAAGTCGTCTTCCATCCCAAACAGGCTATCAGGATTAGCGGTGACAGGAATTGGCACTGCGACAGGACTAGTGGCCTGAGCCGCGATGACCTTCGCCATGGAGGAGCTAGCTCCCGGTGGTTTCGGTTGGGCACTGTTGGTGAGTTCCTTCATCTTCATGGGAGGGTCCTCTTCCTCAGCTGCTGACTGATAGCTGATAATCTGGGGATGATCTTCCCGCGCGGGGATCATAGCGATGATCGCTAAGATCGCGAGAACCACTCCGAAGCCAATAAAGGCGGTAACCGCAGCCTGAATTGTCTCCTGCCGGTGGCGACGGGCATTTGCTATTTTCACCGCCTGAGCGGTCACGGCCAACTGATCCGAGTCAGTCTCGGTTACATAAATCTCACTCATCTTCTTTACAGGCTTTTACGAGGGCACGCCTCAACTAGCGAGGAGATTTCATGGAAGGTTTAACCTACACAATCTCACAAAAAAGCCCCGCCAGTGATCCGGCGGGGCTTTGAAAATAAGAAAGAAGGCGACCTCTACTTCATCTTGAAGTGAATCGAAGTACGGGCTTTCCCGTCCTCCTTACGAGTATGAGCCACCATCTCATCAAACTCGCGAAGGGCCTGTAAGGCATTCTCGATCATCGGCAGGTTCTCTTTAAAGTCCTCTTTCTCAAAATCGCTCTCAAAGATCTCATCCATATTCTCTTTCAGAAGCGCAACCCAATCATCAACGTGATTTGTCAAAGCTGTGAAATTGACGCGAGTGTAGCTCCCCTTGCGGGCAGGAGCGTCTTTTTTGGCGCTAAGCGTAGCGTTTAATTCCGCGATGAACTTCTGCGAGGTGGAAGCAAAGAAGAGGTCATCATTCAGACCGATCACAGGCCGAGCATCCTTGGTGGAGAACGGGATCGCCGTGCTGTAGTAAGTAACCCCCTCTTTGGTATTATCGTTAATCTCCTGCATTGGGATTTCCGGACCACCCATTTCCTTAACGATATTCAAGCCGTTGATGATGGCCTTTTCAATCCGGGTCCAAGCGCGAGTGATCTTGGCGCGATCCGCCACGGGGGTGACGTAGGCGATGCGTGGCATGCGGCCATTCTCAAGAATCACTCCTGGAACATCCTTAACCTTCGGGAGAGTTCCACGGGTATCGATGATGAGGGCTCCTTCATCCCCTGTTCCTTGCACCCAGTCCGTAGTCACGGCTTCCCAAATCCCTCTCAGATCGCTGGCTACGACTTGATCAAACATTTGGAAACTGGATTTAAAGTCAATGAACCCCAGCTCCAGATCAGCCACGCGACTAACCATGAGATAAGTGGCCTGCCCAATGGAATCCATCATGTCGAAGAGCCTCGCCGTGAATTCAGGATTCGTCCGAGAATTACTAAAGTAGAAGACATCCTCCATCTCTCCCAGGCTGGAGAAAGTGTGGGACTTGTCCGTATTGAGCATGGGGAGATTGGTGCCGCCGTGGGTCTCCATCTTAAATCCGTCTTCCAAGAAGCCCACCCCACCGGTCCGATCAGCGGTCATCATGCCAAAGAGAGAACCTTCAACTTTTGCGATGTGCTCTAGGAGAGCCTGAATATCACGAGTATCACCAAAGATATCCGTATCAGCGAAACCTGCTTTCACACCACGCGCCATCGAGGCGAAAACCTCACGCCCTTCAGTCATCTGCTTAAGCGCTTCTTCCTCACCGAAGAAAAACATCCGGAGATCTTTGTCCGTGTAATCTTTCAGGAAATCGAGACCCGAGTTCGCCAGAAGCGAGTCCTCAGGCTGATCGGCGAATTTTAAATCATCCAGCGAATCACCAAGAAAAATGAAAATGTAATCACCTTTCACACCGGTGGCGACGTGGATATTTTTTGCCTCAAGAGCCTTGATAACACGCTCTAAACTCTCTTCAGAACCAAGCGCCTTTGACATTTGCGCGCGGACATCGTCATCGAGCATGCCCGCAAGTTCTTTCCCGAGGAGTGAAATCCCTTTTAACTGAAGGTCGCCTTTCTTCTCATCAAGCGCCTCCACCGGAAAACCGAGATCCATCGCGGACATCAAAAGCTCATTAAGGGTCGTCGTAAGCTCCGCCCTCTGATCCGCATCACTCACCTTGAAACCAAGCATAACGGGAGGCATGGAGGTTTTTTCGATCAAGGGCAGGTCCCCTTTAAAATCAGCAAGCGTGTTAATATACACATCCGTGCTCATTTGCTCCATTGCTTGAAAATCAAACTCCCCCGAGATCCCCATCACCGCCATCTCCATCATCATCTTCATCTGATGAAAATTTGAGGACTTTCCCATGGTATTGAAACGCATCATTTGCTCACCAGTCGTATCCCCATAGGCTAGGAAAATTTCTTCCCCTAAGAGGTTCTTAATCTTGCCCATGTTCTCATCGTTCTCGATCTGATCGAGTTCGATCCCTTGGTCAGCCATCATCTTGACCACAAATTTCCCGATCTCGGTCTGAGTCAGGCGCTGGAACATGTCATAGCCGCCGATCATAGAGGCATAGACCTCAGTATTTTTTGGCATGTGAGCCGCGAAACCGAGCTTCTTAGCCATCGCATTGATGTCGAAGTCAGGGACCACCGTCAATTCCGCTCCGGAGCTAGGCGCTGCCTCAGCCTCGGCCTGAATGAGTTGCGCGCCAGAATCCCCCAAAGACGGAAGGACAAGAGCCCCCCCAGCGACGAGAGGGAGTAATGTGTTTCTAAGTTTCATAATCTGCTCTGATTCCTATCAGACAGAGTGAGATTGGTAATTACAAATGTTACGACAGATTACACCGAAGACTCCGCCCCCCTCACAATAAGCATTTAAATAGGACGGAAACGCTCTCGCCACGCCCCTACCTCAGTGAATTACGAAAAGAACTCAGGGATAACTTACTCATAAAAGTTGCAATTTTCAGTATTTCGTGAAAGTTCAAGCGTGCCACAGACTATGAATCGCGAAACCGTTAACCCGGAGCTCTTTCCTTTTGACCTGATCCGTCCTCATATCGAGAAAGTGGAAGCCAGCATCCGTGAACAGGTGCAAGCCTTCGACCCCGGAGTGGAGCCCTACATGGAGTATATCTGCGATACAGCAGGTAAACGCATCCGCCCCGCTCTCGCGATCCTGACTGGTGGCGCCACTGGAGAAATCGATGAAAACCACATCAACCTCGGGGTCATTCTCGAGCTCATCCACATGGCCACGCTGGTCCACGATGACATTATCGATGGCGCCTCAACTCGCCGTCAAGTCCCCACCGCAAACGCAAAGTGGGGTAATGGTATGGCAGTCCTCTTAGGAGACGCTCTCTTCTCCCACGCGCTCAGGCTTTCAACCGAATTCAACAACCTCTACTTGAGCCGCGCGATCAGCTCCGCCTCACGCGAGGTCTGTCAGGGCGAAATTCTCCAGACACAACGCCGCTTTGACCTAACCCTCACCAAGCAGGATTATTTCAAAATGATTGAGATGAAGACGGGCGCACTTTTTGCTGCAGCCTGCCAACTCTCCGCAATCATTTCCGGAACCTCTAAAACAGTCAGTGATGCCATGTATGACTACGGCATGAAGCTGGGCACTGCTTACCAGATCTATGACGACATCGTAGACCTCGTCGGCTCAGAAAAACAGATCGGCAAAACACTCGGGACCGACTTAGAGAAAGGGAAACTCACCCTCCCCATTCTAAATCTCCTCGAACGAGCAGACTCGAAACAAAAAGAACAACTCTCAAAACGCATCATCGAGCAACAAGCTCTGGACCTCCCCGTCCTAGTAGGAATTGCCGAATACGAAGGCGCGATGGCTGAGGCACTTCAAACCGCGACCCAGACTGTCGCAGATGCCCGCGCCACCCTAGATCACCTCGCTCCCTCAGAATTCACCACCGCGATGAACAATATCACCCTCTTTGTAGACGAGCTTTTGAAAGGCTGCCGATAAGGGACTTTTCACTCAGCAAATCCACGCTACCTTGTCGCGTATATGGACGACATTAAAATCACCATCCAAACCAGTAAGGGCGACATCAACCTCACCCTCTTCCCCGATGACGCCCCCGTCACCGTCTGCTCATTCCTTCACCTCGCCTCACGCGGGTTTTACAATGGCCTAAGCTTCCACCGCGTCATCCCAAACTTTATGGTTCAAGGTGGTTGCCCTCAAGGATCTGGCACCGGTAACCCCGGATACAAGTTCGAGTGCGAGTGCAAGCCCCACCGCCGCCACGATAAGCCAGGCATGCTCTCCATGGCCAATGCCGGCCCAAACACCAACGGCTCACAATTCTTCATCACCCATTGCGCGACTCCCCACCTCGACGGGAAGCACACCGTCTTTGGTGAAACCACCGAAGGACAGAGCGTCATCGACTCCATCAAAGGAGGCGACCTCATCAAAGAAATCGTGATCCACGGCTCCACTGAAGAACTCTTCAAAGCCCACGAAGACCGTATCACCGACTGGTTGATTTAACCTCCACCTGTATTTTACCAAAGCCCGCCCAGTCTCGGACTTGGCGGGCTTTTTTGTACCAAGCTAACTACATCCACCTTCAACTCATCTTCACAAACGAAGTCGATCACCCAATCTTGACGAGTCACGACTTGACGAGTCACGACTTGACGAGTCATGACTTGACAAGCCCCATCACAACAAATTAACTAGGGGTATGAATTTCTTTGGGCGTGAGATCGAGCTACAGATCCTAGAAGAAGCCTACCAATCCCCCAAAAGCCAATTCTTCCCAGTGTATGGCCGCCGTCGGGTTGGCAAGACCGAGATGGTCGTCCACTTCATGGATCAGCACCCCTCCCTCTACTTCATGGGGAAAGAAACTTCTGAGGAGTCTCAAATTCGCGAATTCCTTGCCGCCGCCGCCGTTGAATTAAAAAAGCCCTTCATTGCCCGGATGGGAGTGGATGGCTGGAAAGACGCGCTCGAACTCGTCATCGAACACCGCCCA
>JALZWJ010000320.1 GCA_023300065.1 Akkermansiaceae bacterium | reverse complement strand
GATCTTCCGAGCAGGGTGATGTCTTTGACGGCGGCGCTGGGCGTGCTGGTCTGAAGCGTAGTGGTTACCAAGGTGGCATGCAGTGCCCCATGATTGTGCGCTGGCCGGGTCACATCGCACCGGGTAGCACGACGGGCCATCTCAGTGCTCATTACGATTTTATGGCAACTCTCGGTGATCTTTTAAATGTAGATCTACCGGCGGGGAAAGATAGTCTCTCATATCTCCCCTCACTTTTAGGGCAGGTCCAAGAGCAGACGCATGATTATGTTGTCGTGAATAATCGATTTGAGCGAATGGGTCGCAGCGCCTTGATTGGGAAAGATGGCTGGAAGCTCGTGGAGATTGGGAAGGGGCGTTATCAACTTTTTAATCTTACTGAAGATAATGATGAGCGAGTTGACCTCGCCGTAAAGCACCCCGAGCGGGTCGAGACGATGAAGAAGGTCTTGAAAGCGGAACAGAGAGCGCCACGTCCTGATCTTAAGTAGTCGTTGGTAGGGTCAAGATCGGCAGTTGACCCGGCTTAGGATTAGGCCGTAGTTTCAAGGGATGAATCTAAATTGCTCGCGCCTCGGTTCACTCCTCTTCCTTCTGTCTGCCTCCTCCGCCTTCGCGCATGAAGATCAGAGCAAGCCGGTGATCACGATGGATATGAAGGAGAACGAGAAGGGTAAGAAGATTGCTTACATGTATATTGATGGGGTCAAGGTTCACGAAACTGACCCCTCGAAGCAGCCTTTCCCCGAGGTCGTCACCCCAGGGACCGTCCCAGCGGCCCCGCCTTCTGATGCGATCATTCTCTTCGATGGTTCCGATGAATCGTTCCGGAAAAATTGGACCAATACGAAAGGGAAAGAGAGCCAGTGGAAAATCGTCAATGGGGCGCTGGAGTCGGTGAAGCGCGCTGGCTACCTTAAGAGTGTCGGGAAATTTGGCTCCTGCCAGCTTCACCTCGAGTGGGCCTCGCCCGTGCAGGTGGAGGGGGACGGGCAAGGCCGCGGAAATAGCGGTGTCTTTCTCATGGGTATTTACGAGGTCCAGGTGCTCGATAGCTACGAAAATCAAACCTACGCCGATGGTCAAGCCGGAGCCCTTTATGGCCGGTCGAAGCCCCTCGTGAACGCCGCACGCAAGCCCGGCGAGTGGCAAACTTACGACATTATTTTTCATCGCCCGCTCTTTGATGATGCGGGGAAAGTCACCCGCCGTGCTACCTTTACTGTGCTTCACAATGGGGTCTTGGTCCAGGACCACACCGTCCTGAGTGGTGGCACTGGCTGGCGTGGCCCGCATGCCGCGACCGACTACAAAGCTCACGCAGATAAGTTAGAGCTGACTCTCCAAGACCACGGCAACCCAGTCCGCTTCCGGAACATTTGGCTCCGTGAGTTGAAGGACTGAGATGGTGGCGGTTATGAACCGCTAGGAGTCTGTCGGACTTGTCCAATCCGGCAAATTCATCTTCTAGGTTGGTTCAAATCGCACCGACTTCCCTTCGAGTATTCCAATACACTTAGGTCAGTCATCACGGTTTGATTTCAAATCTCAAAATGTTTTCCTCGAATTGTCTTAAGTCCGATAATCTCCTAGCTCACCGTCAGTTGTGGTGGGCTCTAGTGGGACTCAAAATATATGAACAGGCTGAAGATGCGTTAGAGGTGGCCCTTTCCCAAAATGCGGAACTTTATCAAAGATTCCTCAGAAGTGCCGGAAGAGTGGGCTGAAGAAGAAATGATCACGATTTTTTCCGGGCTCTTCCACGGTCCGGAACCCCTCGCTCGGTTTTGATCACTGAGCCTAGAGGTTAGGCTCTCTTTTTAAGGGAAGCGGTGCCGTGGGGGATGCCGCTGCATTTCCAGTTTCTGACTTTAGGCTGTGAGCGGCGAGGGTCTGCGGTGCGTTGAGCGTTGATTGCGGGCTCGTGAGCCTTGATCTGGATGCGAATTTCTAGGGTGTTTTGACAAGAGGGGCATGGACCGGTGCTCTCGTGGATCGTGAGGTGAAGATCGGTAGCGCAGATTGGGCAATTGAAATGCAATTTCATGGCGGAACTGTATGGTAGTGAATGGTTAAGGGGGCTTCAATTTTGATTTTTACTTATTTCCTCTCGTCATTAGGTGACTCATCTCCATTTCTTCAATAGTGCCTCAAATAATTCTCCTTAAGTTTAGGCTGAAATGGCCTATTGCGTCGGAGGGAAAGAGAAGCAGCTTATCGGGGATGATGACGGATGACGCTCCAGAAACCGCCAGCCCTGCTTATGGCTTGGTTCCATTGGCGTGTTTTGAGGGGCTCTCCGCAGCTCGTGAGCATGCTTTAGTGGTCTTAGCGATGAATCTGGACTGCTTGATCACGGTGGATGAGACGGGGTATCTCATCCACAGTGAAGAGGCGTTTAGTGCCGCGATTCATGAGGAATTCCGACTCTACGATGAGGAACAACGGATGAAGCCTGCGCCGGCGGTGGTCCCGATCTTTGGTTCAGGGGTAGAACTTGCTTTGGTCTGGATCGGCATCTTGCTCTATTGCTTCGCCCGCCAACTCCAAGACCCACTAGTCACAGAGCGATTCCTAAACTCGGCGGTGGGCGTGATGACGGCGGGGGAAGTCTATCGTCCTTTGACCGCGCTTTTCTTACATGCGGATTTAGAACACTTGATGGGAAATGCCATTTTTGGTCTGATTTTTGGAGTCTTTGTCGCGAACTCCTTTGGCCCCTTCCGGGGGTGGGGGTTGATTCTCTTGAGCGGATTTTTGGGAAATCTCCTCAATGCGTGGCTTCATTTTCCAGATTTATTTCGTTCCTTGGGAGCATCGACCGCGGTGTTTGGCGCGCTTGGTTTATTGGTGGGATCTGGGCTGGATGCGGCGTGGCGGGCCCGGTCTTATCGGAAGGGGATGCGGGCCTTTGCTCCGTTGATGGCAGGGTTGATGATCTTTACGATGAATGGGATTGGTCAACCTGGAACGGACACGCTCGCGCACATGACGGGAATGTTTTTTGGGCTCCTTCTTGGGCTCCCTGTTGCAGGTTTGCTGGTTCGTAAAGCTCATGAAAAGAAGCGGGAGCAAATTCTTTAATTCTTTGATTCACTTTTCCGAAAGAGTGTGGCAAG
Source organism: Akkermansiaceae bacterium (assembly GCA_023300065.1). Taxonomy (GTDB): domain Bacteria; phylum Verrucomicrobiota; class Verrucomicrobiia; order Verrucomicrobiales; family Akkermansiaceae; genus SW10. Next base: position 4,069 of record JALZWJ010000320.1, on the reverse strand, counting down.
GGTGCAGGACACGCCTTGCCTATGTCCCAAACGATTGAAGATATCACCGCCATTCTTAGTGGCACTCCCGAGTTAACTGTTTCCGAGCCCGAGCCCGGATTTCCAGTCATCGATGTCCAGACTCCTGTCTCCGCTGCTACCATCGCTCTTCATGGAGCGCAGGTGCTGACGTGGGCCCCGACTGATCACCCACCGGTTCTCTATGTCAGCCCGAAGGCGCGCATGACTCCCGGCACCGCCTTGCGAGGTGGCATTCCGATTTGCTGGCCATGGTTTGGCAACCACCCTGAGGACCCCTCTAAGCCCGCGCACGGATTCGCACGCACCCGTTTCTGGGAGCTGGTCTCTGGTGATCTGGTTGGCAAGGTCGCTACGATCGTCTTCAAGCTGGTCCCTGATGAGGAGACCAAGGCCCTCTTCCCCTTCGACTTCGAGCTTACCGCTACGATCCGCATCGCAGATAAGCTCCGTGTGAAGCTGAAGATGACGAACACCGGCGATGAAGCTTACAAGGTGAGCAGCGCTCTCCACACTTACCTCTCCCTCGGACACATCGACCGGATTCAGCTGGAGGGGGTCAAAGGCTCCCACTATGTCGATCAACTCCTTGAGGACAAAACGCCGATTTACCAGGAGAAGAACCTGCAGATCAAAGGTGAGGTTGACCGCATCTACCAGTCGATGTCTTCTGTCCTCATTCGGGACCTAGATCGTGTTCGCTCCGTCTTTGTCGATAAAGCGGGGTCCCGCTCGACCGTAATTTGGAACCCTTGGAAAGACCGATGCAAGGAAATCAAGGATCTCCCCGATAAAGGGTATCAGGAATTTGCGTGCGTGGAATGTGCGAATGCCGGGACAGATAAACCGACCTTGCAGCCAAACGGCTCACACACCCTCGAGACCGTGATCGGCCTCCGCCCATTGAACTAACGGGCTGGCCTTACTACCTTTCGTGTATTTTCAAGTCCCGCAATGCCCCTGGTGTTGCGGGCTTTTTCTTTGCGGGGAGTGGGCAGAGTAAAGCCCCGCTATCGTAGCACCGTAAGAACGACAGCGAGGCTAGTATCTCTGCACCCGCCGAGGCGGGATGGGGGGAGAGTTTTTTTTAAAGTGGATTACTGAAATTTCTTGGCTTTCAGTGAGGTCTTGATGTCGGCTAGGTAGGTCTTTGCCCCGCTGCCATTGTAACCAGCGGTGGATTTGAAGACCTTTCCCTGAGCGTCCATGAGCAAGACGGTGGGGTAAGCTTTGACCTTGTAGGCCTTGGCTACTTTTTTGTTAGCGGCGGTTTGCTCTGCCGTCATTTCTGACTTACGTGGGAAGTCCAGAACGACCACGACGAAGTCTTCCGCGACGCCTTCTTGGAAACTGCTTTTTGAGAAGACCTCTTTTTGGAGTTTCTTGCAGGGTGGGCACCAATCGGAACCAGTAAATTTGACGAGGAGGGCTTTCTTTTCAGAGGCGGCTTTCTTCTTACCTGCTTCAAAGTCGGTGAGGTAGTCACCGGCATGAGCGGCGCTGACGGCAAAGGCCGCGAGGAGGGCGAAGAGGGAGGCTTTCATTACTTTCATCTGTCTATTAGGCGTCTCCGAGAGGGCTTTTATTTCAAATTTATCGATGTTTTTTCGAAAGATGCTATTCGGTGGGCATGAAACAACGTGTCATCGTCGCCACTCGGAATGCTCATAAGGTAGAAGAAATTAGGGCCATCCTTAGCGATTGTGAGGTGCTAGATCTCTCTGCGGTGGAGGATCCTCCCGAGGTGGAGGAAACGGGAACGACCTTTGTCGAGAACGCGACTTTAAAGGCTGTCGCGATCAGTGCGCTGACGGATGCCCTCGTGCTCTCTGATGATTCAGGACTGGAGGTGGATGCGCTTGGCGGGGAGCCGGGAGTGTATTCCTCCCGATACGCTGGGGAGGATGGGAATGATGCGTTGAATAATGCGAAACTCCTCCGCGAGTTGACGGGGCGGGAGGATCGCACAGCGCGGTTCCGCTGTGTCATCGTGTTAGCACAGGGGGGGCAAGCGCTCGCTGATTTTTCCGGCGCAGTGGAAGGGCGGATCCTGCAGGATGGGAGTGGGGGAGGCGGCTTCGGTTACGATCCTCTCTTCGCTCCCACGGGGCATGACCAGTCCTTCGCGGAGCTGGGCGAGGAGGTGAAGAATGGCATGAGCCACCGTGCCCGCGCGTTGGAGGGAGTGGTGGCTTGGCTTGCGGCGAAATCGTAGCGCGCGCGGGAGGCGTTATTTGATCAGGAAGGAGAAGGTGCCGGATTGGCTGATGAGGCTGATGGCGGAATCGGTCTGGGAGACGAGGGTGACGCCAAAGGCCTCTTCGATCGATTTGCCACTTTCCGTGACGGTTTGCCCTTTCGTGGAGGGCAGGATGATACGGGCCAGGGTGCCGTGTGGGACGGCGATCTCGACTTTGAGGCTGCCATCGGGTTGTTTTTCCCAATGCACGGAGGTTTTTCCCGCTACGGAATCGTAGGAGGCTTTGACCCATTTCAGTGAGTCATCGCTCGGGATGCGCGGGGCGATCATGAGGTGGCTGAAGCCCGGAACGGAGGCCTCAATCCCGGCCAAGAGGGACATCATCCATTCGCTCACGCCGTTGCCGGTGAAAGCCTTTTTCTGCTCATCACTGAGGGTGGTGAGCATCTCGATGGCCTCGTTTTGATGCTGGGTAAGAGTGAGGACAGCGGGGAAGAAGTAGGCACCGATGGGGCCGACTTGTGGGCCATCTTTCTTGAGAGAGGCCATCAGGGAGTCGATGACGGGCTTCTGCTGCGCCGGCTTCAGCACGCCGCTGCGGAGGGCGAGGAGATGGGCGGTTTGCGACTTTACGGTGAGGTTCCCGTCTTCGCCGATGTATTGTTTCACAAAGCTCTTCCGGATCCGTGAGGCGTAGTCTTGGAAGCGGATGACATTGAGCGGCTGCTGCGCGGGGACGGCGAGCTCGCGGGTGAGGCGGCTTGTGAACCCGAGGGTGCAGAGGTCTAGAAACTCGGCTGGGACTCCTTCGGTTTCGGCGAGGCCCCCCCAAGCTGTTCCTTTAAAGGCGCGGTCTCCTTTTTCCCGCGCGATCATGTGTTTTTCAAATTGGGTCCAACGTTTTTTGACAAGGGGGGAGTCGGCCCCCATCCACCAGAGGGGGTGGTTCACGGTGATGCCAGCCTCGGAGGAAAGCGAGCGGACGTCCGCTGAGCCTGGCTGGATTGGGAAGAAGCCATCCGGGGTCATTCCGGCATCCATTTGGTGGATCCATTGAGTGAGGTGAGGGAGGGAATCGAAGTGATAGAGAAAGGCGCGGGCGGAGCGCTGGACCTCTGCGCCGGTTCCGAGGTTGCCGTCTTTGGCGAAGTTAGCGAGCCGGGCCTCCATCTGAGTGAGGCTTTCTTTGAAGAGGGAATTGAGCGCTTCCGAGCTACTGGAGAATTCGGAAATCCGAGCAGGTTTTGGGAAGGTTTTTTTCCCGCCGACCGTGAAGCTTGCGGGCTGGCTCCACTGACCTTCCTCTTTCTTTTCATCCGCTACTTTGACTTTCCAATAAACCTTCTGTCCTTCTTTGAGCTCTTTACCGGCCCAAGGGATGAGGTGCTTTGCCGCTCTCTTTACGACCTTAGAGTCCCAGAGGTCTGCGGCTTCTGGGGTGAGGAGATCGGGCGATGAGGCGGCAATGATGTGGTAGCTGGCCTGGCGTTTGCCACGCTCCGCAGAGGCTAGTTTCCAGCTCAGCTTAGGGAGTGCCTGGACTCCGGTAGGCTCGGATTGGAAGTCAGTCCTGAGGTCAGCGACCTGAAGAGGGGCGGCCTTGGCCACGATGGCCGATAAGAGGACGAGAGAGAGAATGCCTTGCTTCATTGAGAAATAAGAAAACCTCCCTGAGAGCGCAGCGCAAGCAGACATCTCGCTTTCGCGACTTTCTGAATCAGCGGAATTTCGCCCCAAGATCTGTGGTGTCAGGCCAATCAGGTCCGCAGACCACTCCGCAGTCGCACAGGATCGCAGCTATGACTTTGAGGGCATCGGGAACCGCCTTCAGCGCCTGGGATGCCGAGAACC
>JALZWJ010000319.1 GCA_023300065.1 Akkermansiaceae bacterium | reverse complement strand
GGTGGCGGTGGCGGTGGCGAGCCAATTGCTGCTCCTTGGGTCATTCCTGATCCGAGCGGTTGGAATGAACTCCCGTTCGGGGGTGAGGGCTCTGCTCAATGGAATGAAGGCGTCTTGCATCTCGATGCTGGGGCTGCTCTGACCGGCACCCAATTCAGCGGCCCACTCCCGCAAATGCCCTACGTGCTGGAAGTTGAAGCTCGTAAGATGGGCGGCGCGGACTTCTTCTGTGGACTGACTTTTCCTGTTTCTTCGGCGGAAGAATGCCTGACCTTCATTCTGGGCGGCTGGGGCGGGGGGACGGTCGGGATTTCCTCGGTTGATGGGCTGGATGCCTCTCGGAACGAAACCACGACCTACCGGGAGTTTGACGTCGAGCAATGGTATGCGATCCGAGTGGTGGTGGAGAAAGGTCGCATTTCCGCGTTTATCGATGGGGAGCAGGTCGTCGATCTTGCTACGGAGGGGCGGAAACTAGGTCTCCGAGCGGGCGTGATCGAGGGGTGTGCTCCTTTAGGGCTCGCTGCGTGGCAGACTGAAGCGGAACTCCGTAATATAAGGTGGCGTTCTCAAGCTGATTAGGACTTGTCTTTTTCTAAAGGACCAGTTAGGCAATCCCCCAACAACTTCTGACGTCAGTAAGGAGTGGGTTTTCTAACCCGCTCTTTGTCGTCTCAGGAACCCACGAATTTGCAATGACTACCGATATTGTCGCTCTGATCGAGTTCTACGAAAAAGAAAAGTCCATCGAGCGCGAACGCGTTGTCGAGGCGCTTGAGTATGCCTTCTGTTCTGCTTATCGCAAAATGGTCCCAGGTGCTGAAGCCATCGAGACTTTGATTGCTGATATTAACGAGAGAAAAGGGGATACCCGTATTCTCGCGAGCCTAGAGGTGGTCGCGGATGATGACTATGTTGATAAATTCAACGAGGTCCCTCTCGCTCTCGCATCTAAGAAGGAGCCCGGAGCAGTGATCGGTGACCGTGTGAATTTCGATGTTACGCCAAAGAACTTCGGTCGTATTGCGGTGCAGACTGCAAAGCAAACGATGATGCAGCGCTTACGTCAGGCTGAAAAAGAGAAGATTTATGACGAGTTTAAAGACCGTGCAGGCGACATCGTCAGCGGTTCTGTGCGTCGTTTTGAGAAGAGCGATGTGATGATCGATCTTGGCAAATTCGAGGCCCGCATGCCTTCTAAGGAGCGTGTTGGAACAGAAGAATACAACGTCGGTGATCGTGTTCGCTGCTACGTCGTTTCTGTCGATAATGAAGGCCGTGGGCCAGAGATTATCCTTTCCCGTAGTCACCCGAACTTCGTTCGCCGCCTCTTCGAATCCGAAGTTGCTGAGATTTCTGACCGCACCGTGGAGCTCCGTGCCGTGGCACGTGAAGCTGGTTACCGCACTAAGGTCGCCGTTTTCACACACGACGATAAGGTCGATCCCGTGGGTGCTTGCGTCGGTCTCCGTGGAGCCCGCGTGAAGAACATCGTCCGTGAACTCAATAACGAGCGCGTCGACATCATCCGTTGGAACGACGACATCAGCGAGTTTGTGACAGAGGCCCTCAAGCCCGCGATCGTCCGCAGCATCGCTCTCGATGAAGCCGCTAAAGTGATCAACATCACGGTCGACGAAGAAGACCTCTCCAAGGCGATTGGTCGCCGTGGTCAAAACGCCCGCCTGACTTCCAAGCTCACTGGTTGGGATGTCCAAGTCCGTAAGGACGAGAGCCAACACGAGCAGTTTGAAGCTCGTGTCGGTGATGCTGCATCCCACCTTGCCGACGCTTTAGGGCTCGATGCCCTCCAGGCTGATAAACTTTTCCGTGCGGGTGGTGTGACCATCGACATGGTCACTCAGATGCCCGCTTCTTATATTGCATCCGCTCTCGAAGTTGAGCTCGATGAGGCTGAGCGCATCCTTGCCGCCTCGAAAGGTGAGGCCGCGCCAGCATCAGTTGCTGCCGCTGAAGAAGCAGAACCCGCCGCAGCTCCAGAAGCTGAGGCAGTCCCGGAAGCAGACGCTCCCGCCGCCGACGAATCTACCGAAGGATAAATCCCTTCCTCCCACTTGAAAGACCCGCATTAGCATGGCTGACGACAAAGATAAAAAAGACTCCAAGAAAGACGAAGTTCTCGATCTCTTGAGCGAGAAACCAAAGCCCTCACGTCGTGAGCGGCAGCGTAAGGAGGCAGCCAAAGTGCAAACTGTGGATGACAAGAAGAAGGCTGCTTTGGACCTTGGTATCGACGAGGATAAGCCAAAGCGCAGCACTGTCCGTAAGACTGAAAAGTCAGGCAAGCGAGTCGTTCCGGGTATTTCAAATCGCCTTGAGCCGAAAGAAGATCCTGATTTTGTGAAGTCGGAGGAGACTCCCGCTGCCGAGACGGAAGCGGCTGAAGTGACAAGCTCTGTCGTAGGCAATGTTATTAGCATTAAGCCCCCGATCATTGTCAGCGACCTCGCTGAAAAGATGGGTAAGCTTCCCTTCGAAATCATGGCAGACCTCATTAAGTTTGAGGTCTTCGTGGCTCCCACTCAGGCCATCGAGCCGGAGATTGCTGAAAAAGTTTGTGAAGCTCACGGCTTCGTCTTCGAGCGTGAAAAACGTGCGAAGGGTGGTGGTGTCCACAAGGAAGAGGAAGTCTTCGTCGAGCCAGAGGCCGTCGAAGAAGAGCCCGACGAGGTCATGTCCTACCGCGCTCCCATCATTACTTTCATGGGTCACGTCGATCACGGAAAAACTTCACTTCTTGACTACATCCGGAAAGCCAAAGTGGCATCCGGAGAAGCCGGTGGGATCACTCAGCACGTGGGTGCTTACAGCGTGAAACACGGCGAGCGTAGCGTCACTTTCCTAGACACTCCCGGACACGCCATTTTCTCGAAGATGCGTTCACGCGGAGCAGATGTCACCGACATCGTCGTCGTGGTCGTCG
>JALZWJ010000318.1 GCA_023300065.1 Akkermansiaceae bacterium | reverse complement strand
CAGTAGTCGTGACCTTTGCGAGGGATGGTCCAGTTGGGGGCGCCGTCTTTGGTTTTCAGTGAGGTGATGGTGCCTCCCTTTTCGGTTCCGATGACAATGATGAGGGAGTCTTTATAAAGGACGGGAGTGGAGCCGTATCCGAATTGGTAAGTTGGTTTATAGTCGCCTGCCGATTTTGACCAGACGATCTCGCCGGTCACACTGACGGCGGTGACCTTGATTTTTTTGTCGTTTTGGAAGACGACGAGGATGTTGGTGCCATCCCACTGAGCGGTCTGGGAGGCGGGGCTGTTTTCTTTGTGGAGGTGCTGAGGGTAGCCGCCTTGGTGGATGATTTTTTCCCACAGGATTTCCCCCGTTTTTCGGTCGAGCGAGATGAGGGATTGCGTCCCTTTTTCTTTGTCCCCGGTGGTGAGGTAGATCTTACCGTCCACGATGATGGGGGTGGAGTGTCCACGGCCGGGGATGGGGGTTTTCCAACGGACGTTTTTGTCGGCGGACCACTCGGTGACAGGCTTGGCGTCGGCTGCGGCGTGGTTGTTCACCTCGGGGCCACGCCACTGGGGCCAGTCGGTAGCGAGGGTGGTGGAGACAGAGGAGGCGAGGGCTAGAAAAAGGAATAATTTCATGAAATTTCTAAATGAACTTATAAGAAGAGCTAACGTAAATTGTCCTTCTTGGCAAGAAGCTGGGCAAGTTGGCGAGATTCTGGATCAGAAGATTTATCGAGCTTCCCTCAAGCGAACATCATTTTAGAGAAAATGGTTTTCCTGAAGCCGCGCTCAATGAATGGGGCTGTCTAACGACGAAGCTCAGTGAGGAGAGTCACCAAATTCGTTCCGAGAAGAATTACCGTGATTGTGCAGGATAAAGAAGTCCTCTACTCGATCAATCCGAGTGGGAATTAGTTCTACTTAGAGCATCAGCCGGAGTTACTGCGCTTGATTGTCGCTTATCTGGCGGAAGCCTCGGCACTTGGGCGGCGAGAAGGGGAAAAAATTTCATAATAGAAAAGCTGAACGGTGGGTGAAGGCAATGATGTTCACTTTACTGGATAGATTGACATCCCTGAGGCAGGTGAGGCTGGGGGGGATTTGAGAGGGAGGGGTCGATAAAAATAAAACGCCCGATCTCGGTGAGATCGGGCGTTTTTTAAGAGAAGACCGCGCTAGGAATGAGCAAGGGCACAAAGAGCCTGAAAGAGACGGTCGGGGGAGCTTGGTTTACTTCTTCTCACCAAAGTGCTTGGCGAAGCCGTCGACGAGATTGTGCAGGGCGAGGACGTTGGTGGCATCAGTGCCTTGCTTACACTTCATGGCTGCGACGATGGTTTTGTGGCAAAGTTGAAGTTTAGCGAGATAGGCTTCTTTGTTAGTTTCTACTTCGGCGAGCTTGAGGCGTTGAGCGAGGAAGTAGTTGGAGACGGTGTCTTGAATCGCCTGCGCGTGTGACTCTTTGTTTGTAGTCCAGCGGATGATTTGTTGAGCGTTTTTGGCGGGGTCCTTTGAGAGTTCGATGATTTGCTTGGAGGCTTTTTCGATGGTCTCGAAGTCGGTGTGCATTTTTTCGATGACATTATCGTCAGCGTAGATTCCACAAGGGATCTGGCAGTGAGCGGAGCTGGTAGCAGGGGCGAGGAAGGAGAGGGCGCAGAGCGCGAGGATGGATCGGTTCATGTCGAGGTGAGGTTAACGAATGCGGGGGCGGGCGCAAGTGACGAAAAAGCCCCGCGCTCTGGCGAGGGGGGGGCTTTGGTGAATGGGTTGGCTGGGAGGCAGGAGGTTTCCGCCACATTATGCGGAGACTTCTTTGGTGTCGCCGCCGCAGTTTTTGCCGACTGACTTGATGCCGTTGTCGCGACCGGACTCGGTCTTGTATTGCTGGGACTGGCCGATGATCTGGCCGTTGCCTGCTTTGAGGACGAAGTAGAATTTGCCGTTCGCGGCTTCTTTCTTTTCGAAGTTTTTTTCGTTTGCGCCGTTTTTGCCGACTGATGCGATTCCGTTTTCAGCGCTTTTCTTATCCTTGTAGCCTTGGGACTGCATGATGATTTCGCCGTTGCCAGCTTTAAGACGGAAGTGGAATTTCTCGGTTTTTTCGGATTGGAAGAGTTGGAACATGATATTTTTTTTAAATGACCCTATTAAGAAAAACCATTTTTGGGAGCTTGTCAGGAAAAAGTTTGCTGGGCGTGGTGGAGGAAAATGGCAGCGGTGTTAGCCACTCCGAGTTCCCAAAGAGCAGACTGTAAATTTGGGTGTTTTTTTGAAACTCTACTCGGTATTATGGGCTCTCGTTAAGCGCGAACCGTTCAGCTGGTGATCAGCTCGCAGGCCAAATGAAATTAAACCTCGCCAAGATCAATGGGATCGGTATGGTCGATTCAAAGGGTGTAACGCTTTTATCGATTTGATGGCGACAGTGAAAAAAATTTTCATAAAGCAAAATAGATTTATTAACGGAGACTAAAAGGCATGTCCTCACGACTCAATATCCAACGACGATTTTTCCGAAGTGCATTTTCCTGTTTGGTAGTGGGCTCCGTTGGTGTATCCCACGCAGCCAATCTTGGGAGCTGCATAGGATTGCATGCTTTGACTGGGGTAGGTGCGACACTCCCTAGGTCGGGTGACATTGCAAAATCCGCGTGCGGTAGCGGTGGCGCTTCCCTGACTCAGATCGGACCAGTCGGTCCCTTTGAGGCCAATTCTACGACTTTAGTATCTCCTATTTTTGCGGTCGGTGATTTCGGCTGCTCTACATCAACAATCGCTCACGCCAGCCAGCCGCGTCTTGGTCATGGAGCGACTGAGATCGGAAGAGTAGGTGTTGGGCCCAGCCTCCCTCTCTCTTTGGGTTCCATCACGCTGACAACTTCCGAAATTCCTAAGCCGAACACCTCCATTTTGATAACGCTCGCGCTGATTTCTTGACTCGCGCGCCGCAAGAAATAATCATGATTTAATCACGACAGTAGTCTCAAATGAAAAAAACATTAATGAACACCAAAGCCCTCCTTGTTTTCCTAGGAATCACCGTCAGCGCTTCCCCTGGATTTGCTCAAATCATCACCGACCTATTCGATGATGATGATCTCGCCACCAATCCCGATACAGGCTCAGGATTTAATGTCTTCACTACGCCTGATGGGGGCGGAGTCGTCTTTGAGGAAGAGGGCTTCGCGCGATTAGATGGTGGTAGTGGTGGTGCTTTCCGAGGTCGGATGGGCTCTGCCGACACATTTTCCGCTAATTCAGTGGATGGTGTGACCGCGGTGTTCGTGGTCGATGATTTCAGCCGCTCTGCCTCCATCGACAATGGCACAACCCGATGTTTTGTCGGGCTTGTGCAGACGGGGGGATCTGGAACTGGGGTTCAAGCTGGCGGAACCCTTGAAAATACGGTCGATGGCCTCTGGGTAAGCCTTAAGAGTAACGAGACTGCCAATGGTGCCGACAACGGCGAAGGCGCGCTATTTTATGTCGATGGCAACACGGTCACTGAACTAGCGACCTGGGATTGGGATCAAAGCCTTGTCTCGTGGGACGTTGAGTCTGCTTTCCGTTCGGACCGAATCGCGATGGATCTTCTCGATCCGCTTACGCTAACCCTAACCTCAAACGATCTGGGCTATTCTCTCAGTTTTACCACGGATGGGGGAGGTATCCTCCCTGCTAATATTTCCGGCGCTTGGGCTGACGCTGGGGTAGCGAATGACCTCGATGTCGTTCACGCAGCCGCCCAACTTCAGGGGCAAACGGATGATCGGGTGGAATCGAACTTTGATGTGGATTCCATCGAGGTGATGACGGGCTCCCCAGCACCAGCACCAGCACCAGCTGGTGACATTTCCATCTCCGATATCAATTACGATCCGATTGAGGACCGAGTCACATTGACATGGAATTCGGTTCCAGGTGAAAATTTCACCGTTGACGTCTCCCCTGATCTGATCGATTTCTCGGAGAATGTTGGAGATGATTTTCAGGCAACAGCTGTTGGAAACACGACGACTGGGGTTATCAACTTGGCAACTTTTAGCCTGCAGGATTCAGTGCGCCTCTTTTTCCGTGTTAGAAGAAGTAATTAGAGATTAGTCACCTCGCACGAGAGGCGCCGCAGTAAGCTCCACTTCCTCTGAGATTTACATTATCTCAGAGGGGCGGAGCTTTTATTTTATATTTTTGAAGTGATTCCTCTCCTTGGTCCTTCTTGTTACCTTTTCCTCTTATTAGATATCATGATGGGTCAATCATTTTTCCGATTCTAAGGGCGGGATTCTAAGGGGGGAATGAAGCGGCCTCCTTCTCGTTGCCAGAGATTTCTGAGATTGATTGATGATTGGTCGCTGTCCCCGTCAGGCGGCTTTTTCTGCCACCGAGGTTAAGGTTTGTTCGTAGTTCGACCACCTGCCTGCCTATCTTTCAATCCAAGTGAACGATGAGGCTTCCCTGTCTTTTGACAGAATCATTGACGGCATTCTTCCGTTCAAAAAGGTTCAATAATAGGGCCTTCAAGTTCCTTTTTCCAAGCACTCACTTTGGAGGGGGACGATCTCGTTTCCCTAGGCAATGCGATTATGATTTTTTTCAAAAGATAGAGCTTGAAGGTGGTGCTTTTTTTCATAGAAATAGCATCTTCATGAAAACAAAAAAAATTAATAACTTGCTAGCCTGTTTAATGGTTAGCCCTTTTCTCCTAGGGTCAGAGAGTGCTGCCATGATGGTCCTCATCGATGATTCTTTTGATGATGGAAATATCGCAACGAATACGAACGGAGCCGGTTCAGGTTTCAATTCTGGTGTCTTTGCTACCGGAGCGACCCCGACCGAAGCTTCAGGTGCGGTAGGAATAGCTCAGGGAACAGGTGGTAGTTCGCGTTCTCAAATCGCCTCTACAGATACATTCAACGCGAACGACTCTCTCGCGGTTACGACAACTTTCACGGTCGAAGATTTCGGCAGAAATTTATCTGTGGACAATAATAGCACCAGGCATTTTGTTGGATTGGTCTCGACAGCTCAGACCGGCAGTAATGGTATCCGGAATGGGGGACCGTTTGAGACTCGGATCGACGGCTTGTGGATCGGCCTCCAGCCGCGCGAGGCTACCGGTGGGCTTCCTGGCACCCTCGATCTTGATGGACAGGGGATTTTGGCCTATGTCAATGGCGGCACCATCACAACGCTCGCTACATGGGAGTGGAATCAAGATCTCGTCACATGGGATACCGTTTCGACGTTTCGTTCTGATCGGATCGCTGTGGATCTAACGAGTTCATTGGAGCTTTCACTTAGTTCTGATGCTACAGGCTATTCACTTTCGTTTTCAAGCGCGAGCGGAACGGCTCCAGGGGATATCTCTGGAACTTGGGCCACAGCAGGTGTGACGAATGATCTCGATTTGGTTCACGCCGCTGTTTACTCGCAGGGGAATTCCGGTGATCTTAATCTATCATCGATCCTAGTGACGCAGGATTCTATTCCTGAGCCTGGGTCTGTCATGTTATGCGGTCTGGCAGGGTTGCTTGCCTTCCGCCGGAAGCGGGCATAGCCACGCCATCCTTGGCGGGAAACTGCGCGAGGATAGACCGTTAAATTAGACTTGGTCTAATTTATTCTGAAGGGTTGGGATTTATCCCAACCCTTTTTTTTGGTTTTGATTCCGCTTGTCTATTTTTGAGGAAACTATTTGACATCCTTTTTGTGCTACAGTTCATTAAAGGGACAATCTCGATGATCTTTCATATTTATTCCACCTCCTCAGTGTGCCCTCTCCACAGGGCTCAGTTGACGCCTCGCCTTACTTCTGCGCACCTGATGATCAGTGTTGTCGCTTTTTTAACACTTCTTTTTTCCGCGTGCCTTCACGGACAAGTCATTATCGATGATTCGTTTGATGAAGTTGATCTCGGGACAAATCCAAATGGCATAGGCGCTGGGTTCAATTCTGATGACTTCGGGGGCGGGGGGGCCGCGAGTGAGGCGGGCGGAGAGGCTGAGGTCGCTGGGGGCCCTGGCGGCGCGAGCCGAACCCAGATTGCTTCGAAAGATGTCTTTTCCGCAAACAGTCAGTTTACGGCTACCGCGACTTTTTCGATCGAGAGCTTCGGGCGTAGCACGACTGCTAACTCAGACACGACGAGGCTCTTTGTGGGGATGGTCAACTCTGCCTCCACAAGCGGGGATGGGATCAATTCAACGGGAGTTTTGGCGAATGCGCTGAATGGGTTATGGGTCGCGCTGCAATCGAGGGAGGATACTAATGGCTTTGACAATGGGGTGGCAGGACTCGTTTACGTGGAAGGTAACACGGTGACAACGCTGGCAACTTGGACTTGGGATCAGAGTCTCGTGGATTGGGACGATAGCTCCACATTTCGCTCTGATCGGATCAGCACACAATTGCTGGATCCAATCACGCTTACGCTAAGTTCGGATGCCGAAGGCTACTCCCTCTCGTTCGCAACGACGGGTGAAGGGACGCTTCCCCCGAATGTCTCTGGGACTTGGCTCGAAACTGGTTTGACGAATGATCTTTCCGCTGTCCATGCGGCCGCCTACCTGCAGGGGAATTTAGGTGACGGGAGTCATATGAGGTTTTCTTCAATCGAGGCAGAAGTTGCGACGGCGACTTCGGTTGTCCTCACTTCATCAACGGACGCCGCCCTTGCGACGGGCTCCGTTTCTGACGATCTTCTGCAGACCTCGTTGAGTTCGACGAACTGGCCAAGTAATAACGCGATCAACAATGGTAGCACTGGTAGTTTTAATGAAGATTCAGTTACCAATCCCGCTTCTGCTACCTCTGAAGGGACTTATGATTTTAACCTTGATCTGTCTGCGAGTCCCGGTGGCTACGCGATCTCGCAGATTAATAGTTTTTCAGGCTGGATGGATGATCGGGCGGGTCAGCGTTATACTGTTTTCTTTAGTTTTGTCGGTGATTCATCTTTTACGGAAATCGGGACAACGGTCGATGTGACTGCGAGTGGGGACTCTCTGGTTACGAATCTTTTTAGAGCGAATGGTGATTTCCTTGGTTGCGGGGTTGATGTGGTGCGTTTTGTGGTAGAGGCGAATGGTCTTACGAATGTGTGGCGCGAGATCGACGTGATCGGGGAGCCCTCGCTGTTGGGGATCGTGAATTTTACAGTCAGCCCTGAGATCACTTTCCCAGGGGAAGCGGTGACGCTTGATTGGGAAGTTGGAATGGGTGTGACGACGGTGCTGATCGATCAAGGGATCGGTGATGTCACCTCTCTGACAAATGCCAATGGGGTCGGAACTCTTACACTTGACCCCGGGCCTAGTTTCACCACTGCCTACACGCTATCGGCATCGCTTCCCACGTTCGTCTCTGAGGAAAGCAGGCTCGTTACGGTCACGGAAGAACCAGTGATCAGTTTGTTTAATGTGGATGAGGCTTTTCCTAGCCCCGGGAGCACGGTCAACTTGACTTGGAATGCCCAGAATCTGACATCCCTCTTGCTGGATGGGGTGGATGTCACCGGCCAGACCGGTCAGGCGGTGACTCCGCCGCTGGGTCAGACTAGCTACGTTCTTACTGCCGAGAATGAGAATGGGATCATTGAGCGGACATTGACGGTGTTTAGCCTTGCTGAGGGAGGTGTTATTATTTCCGAGTTTGTCGCTAGTAATTCGACGCTCGCGGATGAGGACGGGGAGTTGTCGGATTGGATCGAGATTTACAATCCGACTTCTACTGCGGCGAATCTTGCCGGCTACTCTCTCACCGATGATGCGAGTCTCTTAACTCAGTGGGTTTTCCCAGCGGTGACGTTGCTGCCTGGTGAGTATCTTGTCGTGTTCGCCTCGGGTAAGAACCGTGCTGCCGCGGGTTCTGAGTTACACACGAATTTTGGTCTTTCGAGGACCGGAGAATATTTGGCTCTTATTGAGCCGGATGGTCTAAGCATTGCGACAGAATTTTCCCCAGAATACCCAGAGCCTCGCGGCGAGTATTCCTACGGTTACGATTCTTCAGAGCTGGGATTCCGCTACTTCTTCAGTCCCAGCCCAGGGGCGATCAATGGGGATTCATTCATGGGTTTTGTCGGTGACACGAATTTTTCGGTTAATCGGGGGTTTTTCGAGACGGCATTCCCGCTCGAAATCACCTCGAATACGGTAGGAGCGACGATCCGTTATACGATAGATGGGACGGAGCCTGACCAGATGTCAGGTCTGATCTATGGGCCAGGGCCGATCATGATTAATGGGACCACCGTGGTTAGAGCAGCGGCATTTATGGATGATTTCATGCCTACTAATATCGATACGCAGAGTTACATTTTCCCTGCGGATGTCGTCACCCAACCTGATATGCGCCCGGAAATCACTGGGGATTCAATCTATGGTCCACAAGTGATCGGATCCTTGACCACGGTGCCGACAATTTCCCTGAGCTTCGATGGTAGTGATATCGATCGTAATGAAGCTCCGGTCTCGGTTGAATTGATGAATTTTGAATCTGCTCCTACCCAGCTTAATGCGGGAGCTGTCCGATTTGGAAGTTTTGTCACTAATTTTGAAAAGCGGAGTTTCCGCCTGCACTTCCGTTCAAGATATGGAGCCCCACGCCTTGATTATCCGCTCTTTGCTGATCGCGATTACGAGGTCCCCCCAGTGGAGACCTTCGACAGTCTCGATATCCGTGCTGGTAACCATGATATGAATCAACGGGGGGCCTACCTCGGAAACCGCTTCGCTGACGACTTGACGCTCGATATGGGGCACGTCGCTCCCCACGGCCGCTTCGCAAACGTTTATTTTAACGGCCAATATCGTGGGATGTATCACCTGCGCGAGCGCTGGGATACTGCGATGCTCTCTGACTACCTACCGGGCGAAGAAGAGGAATTTGATTCCATCAACGGCAATAACGCGAACCGTATCGACTTTTTAACGGGAGATCTCGATGGGGGAGATCTGGTCGATTGGGATGAGATTCAGTCACGTTTGGTCAGCGAACCCCGCTTCGAGCAGGTCAGGGACATGCTCGATCTTAATAACTACATCGACTTTATGACTCTGTTCACTTGGGGAACCTGTGAGGCCGAATTCCGCGCGGGGGGCTCAGTCTCCAATGGTGTAGGGTTCAGGTTTTTCCTCAAGGATGCGGATGGCTTTTTCCAGCCAAGAGTAGGTCCAGGTAACCCGCCTCCAGGAGGTAGCTTTGCTGCTGATAACGCTGGCCCCCTTAATGCAATGAGGCTTTTGATGGCAGAAGATCACCCGGATTTTCGAACCCTCTTGGCGGATCGGATCCACCGACAAATGTTTAATGACGGTGCCATGACCCCAGGGGAGTTGACTTCGACCTACACGAGCCGCCTCGACGAGGCGCGTCTTCCTTACTTTTCTGAGATTGCTCGTTGGGGCTCGCATGTCGGGCGGGCGAATCGTAACCCGGAAGCATGGGAGGCATATCACCAAGATTTGTTGGCTAATCAAATCCCCATCCGCACAGCAGAGAGGATTGCACTTTACGAACAGGCCGGGATGTATCCAGCGACTGCCGCTCCGGTCTACAGCCAGCACGGGGGTTCTCTTGATGCGAATGGGCTCCTCACGCTCTCCGTGCCAAGCACGGTATCAAGAATTCATTACATCTCAGGACCCGCTGATACGGACCCTGATATCTACGTCAATTCGCTCGATCCCCGTCTCTCTGGGGGAGCGCTGAGTGGCGTCGCGACTACCATTGATTTTAGTGCACTGACGAGCGGTGTCGATTTCATCGAGACTGGTGATACATCTTCGGTGCAGATTGCCCTGAGCGAAGCTGGATGGCTGCTTGCACGCTCTTTTGATGAGGCCACGGGTGAATGGAGTGCGCTAAATGAAGCGTTCTTCACTCTCGCCACCGTGCCGGCGGATTCTAGCAATCTCGTGGTTTCAAAAATTCACTACAATCCCGCCGATCCGACTGGTGCCGAGCTTGCGGTTTCTGACGATTCTGACGATTTTGAGTTTATCGAGCTGTTGAATGTTGGCTCGCAAACGATTGATCTGACTGGAGTGAGTATCAGCGGCGGAATCGCATTCGATTTTGGTGATTTTAATCAACTTGGGGCAGGAGAGCGTTTTGTCATCCCAAGAGATCAAACGGCCTTTGAAGCTCGATACAGCTCGCTTGCTGGTGGGGTGATTCACCCGACCGATATTTTCGGGGAAACTGAGTTCCAAGGGGGGCTCTCGAACGGCGGCGAAGAGCTGATGATTACGGATGCTCTTGGTCTGACGATTCAGCAGTTTACCTATGATGACAAATTACCGTGGCCCACGGTTCCCGATGGTTTAGGTTATGCGTTGGTTCTGATTAACCCGAGCACCCCGATTCCCGATCATACGATCGGCTCCAATTGGGCTGCAAGTGCGTTGATCGGTGGCTCGCCTGGCAGTGGGAGTGAAGTTGGTTTTGTGGGAGACCCGGATGCCGACTTGGACGGGAATGGTCTGAGTGCTTTTGCCGAGTATGCTTTTGGTTCTAGCTCTCCGGCGATCTTAGGGAGTCTCTCGGAGTTCTTTGTCGCTGGTGTCTCCCAAACCTACCTCACGATCTCGTTCCCGCGGAATCAGCATGCTGTTAATACTTTTGATTTCACGGTCCAGGTGAGTTCCGATTTGGAGAATTGGGAGGGTCTGCCGAATGTTACGCTCGTTTCTGACGTTGATAACGGTGACGGGACATCCACGACGACCTACCGGAGTGTTATTCCAGTCGGCGAAGCCCCGCAAAATCGAGAGTTTATCCGAGTGGTAGTGAGCGGGTCCCTTTAATTTTGTGGGACCGGTAAATACCGGGGGCTCATGATCGATGTCGAAAAATCGGTAAGAACGGGTTGTTTGGTCACGCTTACAAACCATGTTCTAACCGGTTTTTCGTCTTTCTTTTTAAGGAGTTATTGATCTGAAAGAGGGCTTAACTCGGCGCCATTCATGCCGTGCCTGAACTTGAGTGTGGGGAAGCGGCCTTGCGAGATGTTCTTTGAGCGAGCGCTTTGCGATTTAAAGAGAGCTGGGCGCTTTCTTGAGATGGCGGCGTTTCTCCGCGATTACGGTCCTTAGAACATGCTCTCGTCATCTTTTGAAACTCTACTTGGTATAAGATAAGAGTCCTACCTGACGTATGAGTCCTATTTCTAGGTTGAGAGGTGGTGGAGAACGATGGCGGAGGCGGAGGCGACGTTTAGGGAATCGACGGAGTTTGACATGGGGAGATGGGTGAGGTGGTGGCAGAGGGATTCGATCTCGGAGGTGAGGCCGAAGTCCTCGGGGCCGAGGAGGAGGGCGGGGCTTTTGATTTTGGGGAGGGTTTGGAGGGGGAGGGAATTTGGAGAGAGTGAGGTTCCGATGAGGGTGTGGGTCTTCCGGAGTTCCTGGAGGTCGGCGAGGAGATCGAGGGATTGACGGACGGGGAGGCGGAAGAGGTTTCCGGCAGAAGCGCGGATCGCTTTGGCATTGTAGGGAGAGGCACCTTTGCCGAGGAGGACGCCGGAGCCACCGAGGGCGGCGGTGTTGCGGATGATGGTGCCGAGGTTGCCGGGGTCGGCGATCTCGGGGAGGATGACGAGGGTGCCTTTTTTGAAAGCGGAGAGGGGTGGGTTTTCTGGCTTGCGGGCGATGGCGAGGTGGCCGCGGTGGAAGTGGAAGCCGAGGAGGGTGGAGGCCTCGGCGCGGGTGAGGTCTTGGCCGATGGTGAGTTCTTTTTCGATGTGGTAGTAGGATTCTTTGAGGCGAGAAACGGGGATTTGGCCTTCGACGATGAAGTGGGTGGAGGTTTCGCGTTGTTGAAGGAGGGCGTGCCAGTTTTGCATAGATGCTTTATTAAGGAGTAGTTTGAACGCGGCACTTTTGGACGACTTGGGCCCAGGTGAAGTCTTTGCGGAGCATGTCGGCTAGGAAGGGGTCTTTTGGTGAGAGGCTGTTGGCTTGGGAGAGGTTTTTGGGCATAGTAAAGCGGGAGAAGAGGTGATGTTTGATTTTGGATTTTTCGACAGTTTTGGTGCCGTAGCCACCGGGCTGATTGGCAGACCAGTAGGTGAGGGTGGTGGGGGTTTGTGAGAGGTAGATGACGAGGTGGCCACGCTCTTTTGCGCCGATGGCCTCGGTCCACCACATCTTGAGGAAGTCGCCTGCGCGGGCGTGGGCGTAGGAGGTGAAGTTGACGCCGCAGTTGAGATCGGCAAAGAGCTTGGCTGTGCCGGGTCCGTTGGCATTCCAGCGGCCGAAGATTCCCTCACCATCTTGGACGCCGAGGTTGGCGAAGCGGGCGAGGCTTTTTTCAGAAAGGTTGCTGAGAGGGCCTAGTCGTTCGATGGTGCGGAGGAAGACGAGGTAGGTGGCACCAGAGCAGAAGGTGGGGCCAATGCGGTTCAGGTCTTGTTTGAAGTGACGGTCTTGGAGGGAGACGTTGGCAGCGAGACGATCGACGTCTTTTTGGGCGGCGGCGTAGCCTTTGCCCTGTGGCATGGTTTTGATTGAGGCAAGGATTAGGGAGTTAGGAGTAGGAGGTGTGGTTCCTAAGTGTGGTTTTTGATCATCTTGTTCGACCTGCGCGCAGGAGGGTAGAATGAAGGCGAGGAGTGGGATGAGGAGGAGCTTCATGAGGGGGATTGTGTTTGAGTTTTCTTTTTACTGGATTCAGAGGGTTCGATGGTGAGGGATCCGCAGTTTTCGCAGAGGAGGGCGCGGGCGATTGGGCCGGGCTTTAAGAAGGCCCACCATTGTTCTCCAGTCCGGCTGACTTGGA
>JALZWJ010000317.1 GCA_023300065.1 Akkermansiaceae bacterium | reverse complement strand
GATGAGGTAGAATTGCTCCTCTACCGAGAGTGACCAAGTGTGCAGCAGCGGCTCCAGATCGGAGCTCTCCGCAAAGTATCCTTGGTCACGGGTGAAGTAGCAGTTCGACGCCATCACCACGTGCGCCATCGCGCTACGAGCCAGACTGGCATAGCGGTCTGGGGTTTGTAAAAAACCGCCGATCAGCAGTGTCACCACCACCATCACCAGCGCCGCCGGGGCGATCCTGCGCACCCGCCGAGCCCAGAAATCCACCAGCGAAAATCGCCCCTCATTCAGCTGCCGCAGTAGAATCCCCGTGATCAAATACCCTGAGATCACAAAAAAAACATCCACTCCCACAAACCCGCCCGGGAATCCTAGACCGAGGTGGAACATCACCACCCCGATGACCGCCACCGCCCGCAGGCCGTCGATCTCTGGCCGGTAACGTCGGGAATCCATTGCGGCCATCACTGACCAAAACCTTGTGCCGACTCAATCCCAAAAAAATCCCAATCATCAGTTAAAATTTCAGTTTCCCCTTGGAAAGCTCTCCTCAGTTTACCATTCACCAATCCCTATGAAAAATTTACTCATCATCCTTTCCGCGATCACCGCCTTCGCCCTCGCTTCCTGCGCATCTGCCCCCACTCCTTGCTGCGGTGGCTGCAAGGCGCAACCGCACAGCTCCAGCAAGTAGGCCTTAATCTTCCTTAATCTTTCCCAAGCCCGGCCTCTCCCTGTGAGAGTTCGGGCTTTTTCGTCCCTTCTTGGACGTTTTTAGAACGCCCCCAAAGTTCATCGCACAGCACTTCAAAGTCTTCTCCGGATCCACTCACTTCTGCTTCTAAGTCCCCACCGCTCAGCCCCGTCACCGTCATTGCGCAATTCTCGCTAAGTTTAGCCCCGTAATTTTCTTCCATCACCAGTGACTTGGCCCGTGTGATGAGTTCCTGGCAGCCCTCATTCAGGAGCGGTTCTTTCAAGCGCCGATTCGCCGCCCCTAGCGCTAGTTCCAGTTGGATTCGGGGCATCACCGCCGTGATCGTGCGCCGGGGTTTCTGGAACTCTACCCCATCCCAATCGATCTCTGTCCCTTCCCGCTCAGGAGCTAGAATATCTCCCCCTAGTAGGAAATTCGCTAGCCTCTCCGCGATCCATGTCGCGGTCCGTTTTAAAGGGCCGCCCTCACTCTCTTCTCCTTTCATTGCGTGAACTCTAACATTGGATGCCTCACCCTGAAAGTGCGCGTATCGCTGCGTCATCGTCCCTTCAATCTCGCTTAATGATGTAGGAGCGACCTTTTCCGTTCGTGATCCAGCACCTCCCCCCAACAGTTTTTCTAGGGTCCGCCATAAAGTGGGCATTTTATTGTCATAAACTGACTCAATGAGTCACTCATAATATGAGTGTATAAAGACCGCCTGCGCTTGTGAACAGACAGGCTCTTTTAATGTCTCTTCGACGATTTCAAATTAAATAAACAAAATAAAAGGGATCGATTTGACTCGTGGGCTTAGATCTCTAGATTTTGAAATCGTAAAAATCAGCAATTCAATACCCAGGATCCATTTACTCTCATTTCTAAGTTAAATTCCCCCCACTTGACCCAATTAACATTATGTCCAGCGTATCAATAGACCTTCCTAAGGTGTCGAAGTTCGCCAATATGGCGATCCCCGTCTTGTTCCTTCTCTTCCTAGTAGGAGGATCTTACCTCTCCTTCTATCTCCATTATGGAACCGTCACCTTTCTATTCCTGACGGTGATTAACTTTTTTTACGTGAGGGTTCAGAAACAGCATGCGGTTCTCCGGAACTTCGGAATCATGGGGCAGGCACGCTACATGATGGAATCGATCGGGCCGGAGCTGCGGCAGTATTTCTTTCTCAGCGATACGGAAGAGCGCCCCTTTAACCGTGAAGATCGGGCTGAGGTTTATCGCAAGGCCAAGGGGCTTG
Organism: Akkermansiaceae bacterium; assembly: GCA_023300065.1. Taxonomy (GTDB): domain Bacteria; phylum Verrucomicrobiota; class Verrucomicrobiia; order Verrucomicrobiales; family Akkermansiaceae; genus SW10. Next base: position 783 of record JALZWJ010000317.1, on the reverse strand, counting down.
ATTCGGCGTCTTCCTTTGGAAGCCAAACAAACTACGACGCGAGTGAGATTAAAATCCGCCACTCCATGTTCCCAACGGCGAAGGACGCTCTTCAGAAATTCTCCTGCACCTTCGGAGAAGAGCGGGGGATAAAGCACACTCATACCTTCACCAGACCGATTGCCATTTCTGCGATGTCCTACGGAGCGCTCGGCCAGAATGCCGTGCGTTCACTGGCCCGCGGAGCTAAGCTTGCCGGAATCACCATGAACACCGGAGAAGGCGGTTTCCCGAAATACCACCTCATGGAGGGATGTGATCTCATTTTCCAACTCGGCACCGCTAAATTTGGTGTTCGTAACGATGACGGAACACTCAATGATGCAAAGCTGACCGAGCTCGCCGCTCGCGAAGAAATCAAAATGATTGAAATTAAGCTCTCCCAGGGTGCCAAGCCCGGAAAAGGCGGGCTCTTGCCGAAGGAGAAAATCTCGGATGAAATCGCCGAGCTCCGCGGAGTGCCACAGGGCAAAGACGTCGTCTCGCCGACCAACCACGTAGAGTGTGTGGATCCTACCACCACCGTGCAGTTTATTAAGCGCGTGCAAGATGCCTCAGGTTTACCAGTGGGCATTAAATTATGCCTCGGCTGTCCTGCCGAGTTTTTGACCCTTGTTGAGGAGATGAAAACCCAAAACGTCTTCCCTGACTACATCGCGGTCGATGGCGGTGAGGGAGGAACCGGTGCCGCTCCAAAGGCATTCATGGACAATTACGGAATGCCACTCATTCCAGCGCTCCATG
>JALZWJ010000316.1 GCA_023300065.1 Akkermansiaceae bacterium | reverse complement strand
ACTGTGATCGGTGACGCTGATAGTGGGAACTCTCTCGTAGGGCAGAGTGTTTTCTTGGTGATTACCGACACGTCAAGCGCCGATCTAAATTTGATTGTTCTTGATCTAGGCACTAGCTTTCCTACCCAAGACGCTTCTGGCGCAGGGACTATCCCATCTATTCAGATTGATCTAACAAACGTTGTGTTTGGGTTTGTTGGAGAAGACGGTTTAGGCGCAGCTGTTGACACAACAAATCTGGAGGCTCTTAACGCAGGCTTTGCTACGGGTTTTGAAAATGGGATTGCTTTCGATGCCTTCGACGCTATCCCTGAGCCTTCCACTAGCCTTCTTGCTGGTCTTGCTGGTCTTGCTCTTGTTGCACGTCGCCGTCGCTAGTCGATCGGTTACGTTCCAACAACGTTTTACTTTTGTTCAACGGCTGCTTTCTTCGGAAAGCAGCCGTTTTCTTTGGTGGGGCATGGGGGATTTGAAGGGGGGGGTGGTTTGACAGATCTTTTCTACTTTGGGGGAGATGGGTGGATAGATGGGCTGGCGTGGTGTTTAGGAATGGTTTCGTAGGGTCGGATCGCCTTGAGTCGGGGGACGGGTCACAAAGATGATGTGGGTGTCGCTATTTTCGGGGAGCTTGTTAGGGTGGGTTCAGTGAAAGTTCAGACGACAAAGTTTGTGAAGAGTGCGGTTACTTTGGAGGCTTGTCCTCCGGCGGGTCTTCCTGAGTTCGCCTTTATTGGGCGCTCGAATGTGGGGAAGTCGTCGTTGATTAATTTGCTGACGAATAAGGACGGCTTGGCTCGGGTCTCGAAGACTCCTGGGCGGACGCGGGAGATTAATTTTTTCAAAATCAATGCCGCATGGAGCTTGGTTGATCTACCGGGATATGGATACGCGAAGGTCTCGAAGTCGCAGCGGGATCAGTTTAATGAATTTGTCTCCGAGTATTTAGTGGAGAGAGAGACGTTGTGTGGGACGTTTGTGCTTCTCGATTCGCGGCATTCCCCTCAGAAAATCGACCTTCAGTTTGTTGGCTGGTTGGTGGAGGCGTCTCTGCCTTTTGCTCTGATCTTTACGAAGACGGATAAGAGTAAGGCGAAGGTTGTGGAGAAGAATGTGAGTCTCTTCTTGGAGGCGATGAAGGAGTTCAGTGACGGCGCGCCGGTCTATTTTGAGACTTCGGTGACGACGCGGGGGGGCCGTAAAGAGGTCCTCGGATTTATCGAGACGGCCTTGGATCGGTTCGAGTCAATGAGGTAGGTGGATTGGGGGACCAGCTTCCTCCATGAGGAGTTAGGTGAGTTACTTCTCCCAGGTGTAGGCGCTTTCGTCGATTTGAAAGGTGCTAGCCTGGACCGTGGTGTTGAGCTTGGGTTCGAAGAATTCGGTGGTGGCTTCGGTGCCGTCGCGTTGGACCCAGCCGATGCGCTCAGGGAAAGAGGTTTCTAAGTTCACTTGCATGATGAGGGACTGCATCATTTTTTTAAGGGCCCTGGGTTTTGGGGCGAGGGTCGCGACGTAGCGCCCTTGGGCCTCATTCGTTGAGGTGATGCGGAAGAGCTTTGAAAGTCCTTCAAAAGTGGCGTCGTCTCCCATGCCGAGGGTGAGGAAGAGGGGTTTGACGCTTTTGTCTTCAGGAGAGAGGCGTTCGCCGGTTTTTTTGAGCTCGTCTAGGACGAGGACTTCTTCCCCGTTGTAGATGATGGTTTGTTTTTTGGGTTTGCCGACCTCCCATCGAAAGGCTTGGCCCGGGATGAGCCAGAGTTTTCCCATCGTTTTGATTTCTTCGGTGAGAGCGGGACTTTTCTTGGTCTGACGGAAGAGGACGACGACGGATTTATGCTCGGACTGCTTTTTGAGGGCGTTTTCTAATGGCTCGAGTTCGTTGGCAAAAAGCGTGAGGGGGAAGATGCAAATGAGGAGAAGAAGACGTGTCATGTAGATAGGATCGATGGATTTGAAATTTTCTCAATCTAGGAAGTCGAAATTTTGAAAACTTAATGCAGAATCCCGCCGTGCCCCGATCACTTTGTTCTCTCTTAGTCTTAATTCTTGTTCTGATCGTCTCGATAATGGGGCTGCGGCGTTTGAGTTTTGCGACAGATATTTTGGAGATTCTCCCTCAAGGTGTTGCTGAAGTGAAAGCGCTGAAGAGCTTTCGTCAGCATTTTGACGATGATTATAAAGTGATTCTCTTGCTGCGTCATGAGGAGGAGATTTTTGAAGAGGATGTGGAGGAATTTACGGCTTTTTTGGCCGAAAAACTTCCGAGTGGCGAGATTTCGTTCCGTTCTCGCTTTGAGGATGATCCGGCAAGTTTTGCTCCAAGCTTGGCACGAATGTGGGCAGATACGGATCCTGAAGAGGTGAAGGAGCTGACTGGGAAGTTATTGGACCCCGTCGCTTTGCGACGTCTTGTGGAGGAGAGTAAGGATAAGGTCGCGCTGTCTCTGGACCAAGGGGAGGCGACGATGGCTTCTTATGATCCTATTGGATTTCTAAGTCACCCTGCGATGGAGCAGCTGAAGGGGATTGATTTTAATTATCAGAGTGAGGACGGCAAGATGTGGTTGATTACGATCGGGAAGTCGGAGTTAGGGTTGGGTTACAAAGATCATGGAGAGTGGGTGCGTAAGATTCGCGAGGCGGCTGACCAATGGTCGGGGGAGGGATTTACTTACGGTTTGACGGGTGGTCCTGTGCGTAGTGCTGAAATCGGGGAGGGGATGGAGGATGATATGGCCGGGACAATTTTGATGACCTCGGTGATTGTGAGTTTACTTTTTTTGTTAATTCAAAAGAGCCCTGTTCAGCTTGTAATTTTGGGGGTAATTCTGGTTTTGGTTTTCTTTATCACCCTCGGTCTGGCTGGCTGGGTTTTTGGAACGCTAAATTTGGTGAGTGTGGGTTTTGCTGCGATTCTGTTGGGGCTAGTGATTGATTATG
>JALZWJ010000315.1 GCA_023300065.1 Akkermansiaceae bacterium | reverse complement strand
GCCAAGAATCTGAGACCGCAAAGAGATTCCATGGCCCCTCGCTCGCCGCTGAAACTCGCGACACCACAACCTTCGGCTCTTTGTAGAGATACGTCTTCTCATAAGCCGCCGCGATCTCCTTCGCCAAAGCATCATGAGTCTTCCCCTTGGTCTGCACTTTTCCAATCTTCCACATCGTGATCATCCCATCATCGTCCACAACATACTTAGAACTAGGAAAGCCCTTCTCGGTTCGCCCCCCCTCGGCAATCTGAATTTCCAAGCCATCTCTGCCCGTCAGATTTTTAGGATGCTGTAGAACCTGCCCAAACACCATTGGCACCATCAGCACCGACAAATAAATTAAAATCAAAGACCTCATCAACTTATCCGACACCTGAAATCCAAAAACGTTCATCACCCCACACAACCTAAGCATCTAGCCAAAGACATTGCGGGTTCGCACATTCCAATCTCCGCCCTATGCTCCCGTGCAGATGGCGATCCCCTTTCAGAACACCTACATCCACCTTCCGGCAGATTTTCACAAGCTGGCCGCGCCCATTCCAGTGAAGCAACCGGGACTCATTGCGGTGAATGATGACCTGGCACGGGAACTAGGGATCGACCCCGCCTTCCTCCGTTCGGAAGAAGGGCTGGCCATTCTTTCTGGCAACACGATCCCGGAAGGGGCCGAGCCGCTTGCAATGGCTTACTCGGGGCATCAGTTCGGTGGATTTTCCCCGCAACTTGGGGATGGACGCGCGATCTTACTCGGCGAGGTGGCCGGCATGGACCTCCAGCTGAAAGGCGCGGGCCGCACTCCCTTTTCACGACGCGGTGATGGCCGCTCCGCCCTGGGGCCAGTGCTGCGGGAATACCTCGTCTCGGAGGCAATGGCCGCCCTCGGTGTCCCCACGACCCGCGCGCTCGCCGCACTGACCACGGGTGACCATGTGATGCGAGAAGAGCCAGAACCGGGCGGTATTTTCACCCGCATCGCCAGCTCCCACCTCCGGATCGGGACCGCACAATTTTTTGCGGCACGGGGTGATCAAGACAACCTCCGCGCCCTCGTGGACTACACCATCAAACGGCATTATCCGACCGCCAGTGACGCGCTAGATCTCCTCCGAGCCATCATCGAAAAACAAGCCCACCTCATCGCGCAATGGATGGGCTTTGGATTTATCCACGGTGTCATGAACACCGATAACATGACGCTCTCTGGCGAGACGATCGACTACGGCCCATGTGCCTTCATGGACCGTTACCACCCCGCGCGAAAGTTCAGCTACATCGACCAACAAGGTCGGTATGCGTATCAAAACCAACCGCCGATCGCGCAGTGGAATCTCACCCGCCTCGCCGAGGCCCTCCTACCGCTCATTTCTGAAGATCAGGAAAAAGCGGTCGAGATGGCTCAGGAGGAACTCAAAAAATTCCCCGCGATTTACGAAGCGGCACGTCTGAAAATCTTCTCAAACAAACTCGGCTTAGCAGACAACGACGATTGGGAAATCGTGCAGGATCTGCTCGATCTCATGTCCGGGCAAGAGGCCGACTTCACCCTCGTCTTCCGCCACCTTGGTGGCGACCAAGATCAACTCCTCAGCCAGTTCCGCGATCGTGCGTCTATTAAGGAATGGCTGCGCCGCTGGCAGAAGAAAGGAGGGATCGACCTCGCGCTGATGAAGAAGACGAACCCCATCTTCATCCCCCGAAACCACCGAGTTGAGGAGGTGATTCAAGCGGGAGTTAAGGGCGACTTCGCCCCGTTCCACCGACTCCACAAAATCCTAAAAACCCCCTATGAGGAACAGCCGGAAGAGGCGGACTTTGAACAAAGCCCCGAGCCAGATCAGATCGTTTGCGCGACTTTCTGCGGGACCTAGAAAGGGGTCGCTCCTCCGTTCCAAAATCATCCCTCCCTTATAAAGGACAAGTTGCCTCGGTTCCTCCATTCTACAGATGCTTAGAAAGGAAAACCACTATGAGAAAACCACTTGAATCTTTTTCACTCACTCCGAAATGGCCCACTGGCCTCCCGGATCATTGCGAACATTGCGGGAATGGATATGACATCCGTTTCGCGCTAGAAATCGGCCCTAGTCGCTTGGGCCGCTTCCTGCGTAAAGCCGCGCCATGGATGACGATCGTGACGCTAGTCCTAATGTTCATGACCAAGCTAGCTTTCCTCGGGTTGGGTGGAAATGGTGGAGCGATGGCCTTCGCGGTGGCCCTCATCACGCCCTCCATTATTCTATGGATTCTAGGAGGACTCCTCCCCACCAAGGCACGTCTCTACTGTTTTAAGTGTGATCGGTCAGACTACTTCGAGCCACCTGAGTTCATCGACAACCGAATCTCCAAGGTCTCAGAGTAGTCTAGACCTTGCCGATTTCGTTCAGGAAATCTCTCCTCACCCGTCGATCGCTAAGAGACTGCATCAGCTTCTCGTTGATCTCAGTGGCCTGAGCGTCGAATCCCTTCGAGTAGTTAAAGAGATGCTTTGGGAAATACTCTACGAAGTTCTCCCGTTCCTCATTAGTCAAGCGGCCCCAAACCGCAAAATTGATGGAACGAGACAACTTCTGTTTCATCTTAAGAGTCAGCTTACGACCCAGAGAGGCGCGCTGCACTTGCTTATGAGTCAACTGCTCGGGAGACACCTCAACCATGTCATGGTTGCTAAGGCCCCATTGCTCCAGCAAAGTTCCCAGGGGCTGAGGACCGAAGTCACGCTCTTCACTCATAGTCATATTAAAAAATTAAGCGGCCACAAGACGGAGATCACCGAGCTTGCGGACCAGTTCACGGGTCTCGCCCTCCCAGCGTTTTAGGCTCTCACGAGAAGTCTCGATTGATTCCGCAACGGAGGTTTCAAGCTCCTTCATGTTCTCCTTAAGCTGCACGAGGAGTTCATTCACACGTGCCATGGCAGCCTCAGGGATGGTGCCTTCGCCAGCTTTTAGCTCCGCAAGCTTTGCCTCAGCCTTCCGCTGGGCTTCCTTCATCTCAGCACCAATAATCTTATTGGCAGGAACACGGCGCAGATTACTGACAAGTCCGAGTTTGTGCAGAGCCATGATGGACCACTTAGTTGGGTCGAAGTTCCATGGCTTCACGCCATTCCGGTAGTCATGCTGAAACTCGTGATGGTAGTTGTGATACCCTTCTCCGTAGGTCACGAGGGCCATGATCCAGCTGTCACGCGCACTGCAGCGAGTTGAATAAGGCTGCTCACCGATGCAGTGGCAAAGTGAGTTAATGAAAAAAGTAGACTGCTGAACGAGGACGACACGGAGCGCGCCAACCACGAGGACACCAGCTAAGATTCCGGGCATGCCACCCATTGTGAAGTAGCCAACTGCGGCTGGAAAGATCAGCCCAGCAATAAAGGCGATCGGAACGTAGAAGCGATCTTGAAAGCGAACGAGGGCATCCTTGCGGAGATCCTTAACGTTATCCATGGGCTGCTCTGCATCGAGCTTGAAGAGGATCCAGCCAATGTGCGCCCAGAAGAAGCCCTTCGTAATATCATAAGGATCTTCATCATGGTCCGTGTGCTTATGGTGGGTGCGGTGATCAGAGGCCCAGTGCAGGACTGAGTTCTCAAAAGCGCAGGCCCCAAAGATCAGGGTGAAGAGCCGCACCGGCCATGATGCCTTAAAAGAAAGGTGAGAAAAAAGACGGTGATAGCCTAGCGTGATGCTCAGACCGGTCGAGATCATGTAAAATGCGAAGAGGCTCCACATGATCCAGTTTAGGTCGTGTTTGAAGAGAAAGATCGGCGCGGCGACCACTCCTAGGAGCGTGATGACAAAAAGAAACGAGGTGTTCACCCAGTTTACCCGGTCGAATGGAATTCTTAGATTCATAGTTCAGGAATTTTCGATTCAAAAGAGCCGCAGGTAATCTGCCGCCCGAATCGGTGGCACCATAGCGATTTATCGTGAAAAAGCGAGCGACATTTTTTGAAATGGCCCCACGAAACGGAGCCAGACGGCTCATGAAGGTCATGGTAATTAAAGCTCTTGTGCCGAAGCCCGCCCTGACTCAACCCAACAAGAACCTCAAAATCTATCCCTACTTACGGCGAGACCTAACCATCACTGAAGTCGACCACGTTTGGTGCACCAAAATCACCAAAATCCCGATGGAAAAAGAGCACATCTTCATCGAGCGGCTTTGGCGAAGTTAAAAACGGGAGCAAATCCGGCTCGACAGCTATGCGAACCGGAAAAAACCACACGAACAAATCACAGAGTCGATGGACTTCTTCAACCATGAGAGGAACCCTCAGCATCTCGGCTACACCACCCCGTGGTCGAACGGCAAACAGACCTTAGCCCAGGTGGCAGAGAAAACCGCCTGCCGGTTGCTGCGATCGTAGCATGGGCCAGTCTCCGTTCTGGAGTTTCCGCGGCGCTCCGAGGCCTCAGTCGAGGATCCCAAAGCAGACCTTGAAAGCAACCCCGAAACCGACTAGAAACCTTCATCGGGCCACCGCGAGTTTTAACGACTAGAACTTGAGGAACATCCCCGTTTTTTCCTTGGCATGACTCAAGTGTAAAAACTTTTCCCAAGACCACCGTAAGAATAAATCCAGTTCTTCCGTAATTTATTTCATCACCGAGTCGTGATTCAGACCCCCCATGAAAGTAGGCTGCCCACATTGTAACCAAAGATACAGCATCGATGAATCTATGCTTGGGAAAGAGGTCATTTGCCAAGTGTGCGATGGCGTGATGGTGTTTGACACCCTT
>JALZWJ010000314.1 GCA_023300065.1 Akkermansiaceae bacterium | reverse complement strand
GAGGACTGGCCAAGCGAGCGTTCACCTCCTTTACCAAGTAGTGCCCCTCGATCACCTCGACTCGCGCTAAAGTAGCTAGCGCCTCCAGATAAGCCGCCTGCTTATCTCTCGCGGCACATGACCCGTTAAACTCTTTCACCCGAGCCGTAAAATACTTGATGACTTCTATGTCGTTCTTCGGAAACTGTCGATCCAGCCAAGTCTCTAGATTCAGCCACTTAGAGGACGTTTTCTTGAGCGCTCCAAAATAGAGATTGAAGGCATCAATATAGACCGCAGTTCGCATAGCTGAAAATGGCAAGGGCCACCCTAAGGTGGCCCTGCGCTTGATCAATGACCAAGGGGATGATGCCGTGAAGTTACTATTCCACATGTGTTCCACAAGTCTTTTTTGGTCCACACCTCCAGTTTCACCGGGAAAAACTCATCATTTTTGGTGATCACCGCTTACTCAAACTCCATCTTCCAATCTTCCAAAAGAACCTTCAGCGTGACATCTTACCCGTCACACCTATTCCCAAAATGCCCAAAGCCGTCATCAAAGATCTCAATGGCGACACTCTTGAATTAACCGTGACCTTCAACTACTAGAACCAACTATGAATTTCCCCGAAGCCCTCGACACAACTTGGAACTTCCTCCGACAGGGAGGATTTTTTATGTTGCTCCTCGGCGCCTGCTCCCTCGTTTCTCTCACCGTCATCTTGATGAAGTCCCTCGGCCTCACGCGTTCTAAGATCCTTCCCGTAAAACTAGGGGCAGAGGTCGAGCGCTTTGAAGAACATCTCGAGGCCGGAACTCTCAGCGGTTTGCAAGTTGAGATTGCCCGTGAAGAAAATGCCCTATCTCGTCTCTGTTCCGTGGCCCTCCGCAATGCGGGCCGGACCCAGGGAGAAGTGCAGGAGGCCGTGCAGTCCTCGGCGCGGGAAGAGATCGTCCGAATGAATGCGGGGATGTCAGTCTTGGAGGTCGTCATCACCATCTCGCCGCTCCTCGGCCTTCTTGGAACTGCGAGTGGCCTTGTCACCGCCTTCTCTGATTTAGACGATAAGGCAAATCTCAGCACTGGAATCGCCACCGCCCTCAGCACCACCATCGTGGGAATCGCCATCACGGTGCCTTCCGTCATCGCGCAGAGTATTTTTAGCCGAAAGATCGATCTCTACTCCGCTCGGCTTGAGGTCCTCCTCGGTCGCGTGGTTTCGGCATGCCACCAGCACGTCTTCTTCCGTGATAAAGACCAATAATCCCTGCTCTCTTTTTTCGTGGAATTTCACCGCACCATTCGTAAGCCCGTCACGGTATCGATCGTTCCTTTGATCGATATCCTCGTGACCCTGCTCTTCTTCTTCATTGTCACCACCAATGACCTCACGGAGAAGACTCCTCGCCCCGAGATTCAGGTCAGCCTGCCCTCGGCTCACTCGCTGGTGGTGAAGTCGTCCGACATCGCGCGCTCCACTCTCTCGCTTGGCCCAGATGGGGCCGCAGAACTCGATGGATTAAAGGTCCCAAAAGGCCTCTTGAAAGAATACCTCATCGCGAACCTTGAAAAACGCGCCGGGATGAAGCTCGCTCTGCGGGTTGACAAAGGCTGCCCCTTCCAAGCCATCCTCTTCTCTCACAGCGCGGCCCTCGATGCTGGCTACAGTGAAAAAGAGATTTACTATCTGGTCGATAAACCTCAAGCCGCCTCTCTACCCGCTCAACCATGATCCTGGAAATCACCCAATACGGTAACCCCATCCTGAGAAAGAAGTGCCGCGAAATCACCGAAATCACTGATGAACTCAAGCAGTTCGGTGAAGACTTGATCGAGACCATGGTCTCCGCGCAAGGGGTCGGCCTCGCCGCTCCACAAGTGGACCGAGATCTTAAAATGGCCGTGGTAGATGTCTCTCTAGACCCTGAGAGTATAACCTACCTCCGCGTCAATGGGGAAGAGGCCCAGCTAGAAGATCACATGCCCCTCGTCTTTTTTAATCCTCTCCTAGAGTTTGGCTCTCTTAAAGAGTCCGCCACTGAGGGGTGTCTGAGTATTGATGGTATTAACGCCGATGTCCTCCGACCTACCGAGGTCAAGGCGACACTCTGCCTCTTAGACGGGAGCACGATAGTGGTCGAGACCGATGGCCTGCTGGCGCGGGCCATTCAGCATGAAGTAGACCATCTTAATGGCATATTATTCGTAGATCGCTTAACGACTGCGAAAAAAGTTTCGATCCGAGGGAAGTTAAAGAGGCTTAGTTTTTGATTGGAATTATCTTTGATTTCCCTGCTTTTTTGGCCAAGCTATCACCCCAACATGTTTGAAGAACGAAACTTCGACTTCGTTGGACTTCAACCCACTTCAATATAATAACCCCCGTAAATTATGTTTCCAGATTCAAAAAACCCCTTCGCTGCTGCTCCGAGTAATGGATCACAAAGTCCATTTCAGTCAGCTTCTGCGACTGGCAATACTCCTGCAACGACTTCGCCTTTTGGCGCTCCTCCTCAGCCCCCCATTCCTGAGGCTAAAAAGACCGCCTCGGATGTTGCCGCCTCTCCTTTCTCGCTTGGCGCAGGTGAGAAAAATTCCAAGTCTGATAATTCCACTCCGTTTGAGCCTAGTTTAGTAGAGCCCACGGAAGGGTTTGCTGCAAATGAGCCAGCCGCACCCCGTCGTGACGATGCCAAGCCTGCTGCGATTGCTGCTGTTGCCGCCGTCGCTTCTTCTTCCTCTTCTTCTCCGGGGCCTGTCGCCATGCCTGACTCCCGGCCCGTAAATGTCGCCAGTAATGCAAATGACTCAGGTGCAAATCGGAATGACCCTTTCGCCGTTCCCACCCCCACTCCCGCTGCTGCTGCGGCCACACCAGCTCCTGCCGGCCGCGGAGACTTCGTCCTTCCTGCCGAAGGCGAGAAAGCCGATCCAGTGCAGAGAGCCAGCGCTCCTGTTCAGGCCGCTCCCGGTCAGCTCACTCCTGCCGCCGCCACCCCAGCGGTTGTTGCTGCAGTGACAGGTGAAACTTCTCAGCTCGTCCTTCGCGCTATCTTTGGTGTGACCCGCGAACTCAACCGCGAAGAAATTCTTGAGCGTGCGCGCACTCTTCCTGGTATCCGTAACCTCCAAATGGTGGGTGCTAGTGAGGGCGCTGCTATGTCTTCTCTCCGCGAGAGCATCCAACGCATGGGCTTTGGTGACAAAGCCAGCCTGACCCTGACCACGAGTGGGGGAGTCGTAGACATCATTGAAGAGCCCGGAACCACTCTTGCCGTCTTGTTTGAGGGATCTTACGCCGCGGGTGTTCGTGAGACTCTGATCATCGTTGCACGGGAGCTTTCCTCTCTTAAGTAGAGAGGCCGATAATGGTCATCGACTCCACCGCACGCGAGCTTCGTTTGAAGCTTGTGCTAGTTGGTCTTCCCGGATCAGGGAAATGCCAAATCCTTCAGGATTGGTCATCAGAACAAGCTGATGGCGATCTTTTGTGTTCCCATGTCGGGGACACTACCGTTCACCGTGCTGCCTTTCGGTGGAGTAATTTCCCGCGTAAAGATTGGAGCATCAGGATGGAAGCCTTCACCACTGAGGGGGAGGTCAGTCATTCCGCGGTGAATGAGATGCTCCTTGCTGATGCCGATGGCGTCGTCTTTGTCGCGCCAGTTGATGGCGATCGTGCTCCTGCCATTCTTGAGAGCCTTGCCGGATTAGGTGAGGTCTTAATACGTGGGGAGCGCCATCTCAGCGCATTTCCGCTCGTCCTCCACTACCACCAGTCCGAACGGATGCCTGAGGTGGATGCGAATCAGCTCGATGCTTTTCTGGGCATTCCGACAGGCATCGTGCCTCATGTCCTGACTCGCTCTGATGATGGCTCATCTCTCGGTGCTTCTATGGCACTTCTCCTTCAGAGATTACTGAGGGATGCTGAGCCGTTTCTCCCGCAAGAAGAAGTGGTAGATTTGATCGAGGCCAGCTAGCGTTTCGCCATGGCTTCATGGCAGATTCGTATCGATGTTGGCGGCACCTTCACCGATGGTTGGGCCGTCACTCCTACTGGTGATCAACTCCGGTGCAAAGTCCTTTCCTCGGGGAAGCTTCGTACTTCCATTCTCCGCATTGAGGGAGATTGGCTCGTGCTGGATCGCCCGCTTTCCCATCATTCTTCCGGCTTAGAGGGCTTCTCTCTCGGCGAAACTCACGTCGCCGACTCCATCCCAAATCAGGGGCGCATTCAAGTGGCGGGGGATTTCCACATCGGCCAAATC
>JALZWJ010000313.1 GCA_023300065.1 Akkermansiaceae bacterium | reverse complement strand
TGTATAACGTCCTCGAAAAGCTCCGCAAAGGCGAGCTCGATGGCCTCCGCGCGCAAGCCTACGACGTGGTCCTCAACGGCTACGAACTCGGCGGTGGGTCCATCCGAATCCACGAAGCTGACCTCCAAAGCTCGATGTTCACGGCTCTCGGAATTAGCGAAGAAGAAGCCAACACCGAGTTCGCTCATATTCTCGATGCCTTCAAATTCGGTGCGCCGCCCCACGGCGGTCTCGCCCTCGGTCTCGACCGCGTGGTGATGCTCGCCTGTAAGGAAGAATCGATCCGTGAAGTCATCGCCTTTCCGAAAAATAACAAGGGGGCCGAAATCATGACCTCCAGCCCTGGCAGCGCAACTGATAATGCCCTCCGCGATCTACGGATCAAATCCACCTATGTGGAGAAGCCCAAGGCTGAGTAAAGTTTGACCCCATTCCTGCAATCCCGCACAGTCCCACCATGAAAATTTTGGCAGGACTTGGCGGGATTCTTTTTGCCCTCCCCTCACTCTACGCTGAGGTCGATTCTGAAATCCCCCTGGGGATCGAAGCCGTCACGGGCATACGCAGCAGCTATGTCCATCGTGGTTTCGAATTAGCAGATAGCTCCCTCGATTTCCAGCTAGAGGCCGAGGTCAGCCTTTCTGATAAAAGCTCGGTGCATCTCGGGTTTTCACATCTCGCAGAGAGTGACGGAGATTTTTCAGAAACCTCCGCGTATCTCGAATTTACCCACACTCTCAACCAGAACTTTTCTGTCGGCACATCCCTGACTTACCGTGATCGAGACGAGAGTGTCTTGGAGAGCGGTTTTGACCTCGGGTTTTTCACCTCCTACTCGCTCAATGATGACTGGAAATGGCGGACCGAACTGAACTTTGACTTTGGCGAAAGCGGGATCTACTTAGCCAGCGAGCTGGAATGGAGCTACATCGTTTCTGAAAAATCATTCCTCGCGATCGAAGGGGGCGTGAGTGTGGTCTCCGATTATTTTAACCGAGATGGCTTCAACGACCTCTACGCCAAAATCACCTTCACTTATGCTCTATCAGATCAAGTCGCCCTGAGTCCATTCTTAGGAACCAGCATCCAGCTCGATGATCAAGATGCCGATGACACCGCATACGCCGGTCTTTGGTTCGAAGTTATTTTTTAGGACGGGGCTTTTTCTCATGCCCCTCCAGCCGCCCCTCAAAATGCGACCGGAGTTCTTGCTGGGAAAGTTCACCATTCTTATCCGTATCAAGTCGCTGAAATATCTGACGACGTTCCTCCGCCGGCATCGTCAACACCGCTGGAGCATCTTTGAACTCATCCCAGGAGAGAAAGCCACTTCCATCAAGGTCCAGCCCCTTCATCTTGAAACGGGGAACGCGTCTTTCGCCACGCCCTCCTTTCCCGCCACTCTTGCGGTCATCTTCTCGGTCTAAGAAGCCATCGGCATCATGATCCAGCCGATCAAAAATCAGTTCTCGTCGCTCTTCAGACATTTCGGCGAAAGGCCCGTGACTTGCGAACTCCTCCCGGCTAATCCGCCCATCTTTATCAAGGTCTGCCTTAGCGAGGGGGTTGCGCCGGTGCTTTGGCGACATTCCCTTAAGTTCCTCTCGGGAAATAAAGCCATCGCCGTCCTTATCCAAGCGGAGAAATATCTTCTCACGACTCGCTGGATCAAGGCGTGAAATCCGCTCCCCTACCCCAAATTCCTCCTTGGAGATCTTTTGATCCTGATTCAAGTCGTAGTTCTTTAAGAATTCATCTGGGCTAGGCGGCCCCCTCCTCTCTTCCCTCTTACCACCCGCAGGTTTATCTTGCCCAGAGGCACTTGTAAGCAGGCTGAGTGAGGCTAAAAAAGCGGTTAAGTGGTTCATCTAGATGATTGTTGGTTACGCAATGAAACCACGTCACACCCTTTTAGTTGCATTAAAACAAGGTTTTTTGCGTAGACGCTTCTCCGCTTTCTCTTACTCTGACGCCCGATGGAAATCCTATCATCACTACGAGCCGAACAGCCGACAATTTCTTTCGAATTCTTTCCGCCTAAGACCGATAAAGGATCTGAGGACCTGTTGCAAACGGTGCACGAATTAGGGAAGCTTAATCCCGCCTTCGTAAGTGTAACCTACGGCGCAGGTGGGACCACCCGTGAACGCACTCGAGATATTGTCCAGCGGATCATTAAAGAAACCTCGGTCCCCACTATTCCACACCTCACTTGTATCGGGCATTCAGCGCATGAGATGACTGAAATCCTAGACAATTATGCCGAAGATAAGGTCGGAACGATCCTCGCGCTGCGAGGAGACCCGCCGCAGAACCAACCTGATTACAATCGTAGCAGAGATCATTTTAAATACGCCAATGACCTCGTAGACTTTATTGACGAGCACGAACATCCTTTTGAAATCGGCGTTGCGGGATTTCCAGAGGGGCACCCGGGGACCCAAAACCGCCTCGTAGAAATGGATCATTTCAAGGCCAAGGTTGATGCGGGAGCCGACTACATCTGCACCCAGCTCTTCTTCGACAACCATGACTTCTTTGACTACCGTGAACGCTGCGCACTCCATGGAATCAACCTCCCGATCGTAGCCGGGATCATGCCCATTACCACGCTCTCAGGAATGAAGCGAATGGCTGACCTCGCGGCGGGAAGCCGTTTCCCAGCGAAGCTTCTTCGCACCCTCAGTGAAGCTAGTGATGATGACGATGCTATCCGCCAAGCCGGCATCGAATACGCCATTACACAATGCCAAGAACTCATCGATGGCGGCGTCTCTGGCCTCCATCTCTATACGCTCAATAAAAGTAGCGCGACTCGCGAGATCGCCTCATCGCTGAATTTCTAGAGAGAGAGAGAGGGTACGGGTGCCAGCCTCCTATTCACTCGCTCCTCTTCTGCGCGCGAGCTTTAAAACTGTCTCATTCGCCATCTTACTGATGTCAGTAAAATGTGTGTCGGCGAGTTCGATCTCAATCCAACGCCACCCAGCTTCATCAGCCGGGTAAGCTTCGCTTAATCTGGCATGCTCCGCGAAGGACGAAGCGGGAACACCTAACTCAAGCCCACCGTCGACCCAGTGATTACACATCTCAGCACGGAGAAGTAATTCGTCAGGGGCCTGACCACTTAAAACAGCTTCCTCATCTTGGGATGATCGTGAGAGTGAACGGTCAGGATACACATCATCAACTTGATTTCCTTCTCGCAGAATATCACGCAAGCTCATACGCTCATCTTCTAATTTTTGAGAAACGGAGGTATCCGTCGCATCAGAACTAAATCCTTCAGTTAACGTAATTTCCAAGAACTTCGCCGCCTCTTCTTGATCTGGAAGACGGGTAACGAAAGAGCCCTTCAGTATCGCGGTATCAGCCGCGACTAAGTTGATGTCACTCACCGCCAGATTACCGTTCTCTGTCGAAAATTGAAATGAACCTTCAGTGAAGTCTACTCTCCGGAAGGTTCGCTGCGTGTCCATAATAGAGACGGCCTTCAAAATCGGCCATCGCTCACGGATCGTGAGTGAATTTGTCTTACTAAGAGCCACACTCCCATCGATCTGGATTCGTCGGTTCGTGGAACCGCTTATTTTTAAATCTCCCGAAATCAGGCCCTCGATAAACTCGCGAGTTGTCTCGCCGGACACCGTCAGCATATTTTCGATCGCAAGATCTTTGAAGGCTCCGCTGAGATTGAACTCGGGCATATCGAGTGGCCCGCCAATTTTACCTACCAATTCAAGCTCGCCATTGTCTTGGGCCATTTTGAGTGAAACAACCTCAATCCCGTCACCATCTAGAATGAGATGCCCCTCGGCAATGGCAAAATCACATAACCAGTTTTGTTGATAAGTCCCGCCGGTCAGAATAATATTCCATTTCCCGTCGTTAAGATTTGCTCGAAGCCGCGCCTGACCAATCCGCCCATAAGTCAATTTTGAGTATCCCCAATCACAACTAAAGTCCTCAATCAGAATAGAAGTCACTCCTTCACCCGCTAAACTCTCTAAAACCCCCGAATACGCATCCTCCATCTCAGCGACGGTTCCACCCGCTTTGAAATGAAACTGAGCCCGAGCCATTTTGAGAGAAGATGGCTTCCACGCAGTCGTTACTCCCGTGCTGTAGGTAAATGGAGCGTTTAAATCCATAATTTTAGCGTGGTAGAAAAAACTCTCCTCACCTCCATCAAGCTGCAATCTATGGAAACCACCATTACCACGGGCGCGGGCGAACCCCTTTACCTCCAATCCTTGGAGCCCTAGAGCCTCTTCGATAGACCCTTGAATCTCAGCCTCGTAGGCTTCGCCCTTAAAATGCTGGGTCAAGAGTAGGTAACCAACCCCTGCCACCAGCACCAAAACAATGGCGAACTTCACAATAAGGCTCCCTAGTTGCTTCAAAATAGAATTGGCCCCAATCGTCCGGGCATATCTCAACTGAAAAAGAATCCCCTGATTCCCGATCCAATCAGCTACCCGATTTTCGTAATCTTTGAGCTTTTCCTGTTCAGCGATGTCCTCCACGTGGAAAGATCTAACAACCTTTCATAAACTTTGCCACCCAAAATAATACCCTTTGCACGTAGTATTTCCCTCGTAGAACCTGGTCCTTCTCGATATGCCTTCAACCGTGGAATCTGCCGACTACAAGGTCAGTCTGGAAATTTTCGAAGGACCGCTCGATTTACTTCTCTACCTGATCAAAAAAGATGAAGTCGATATTTACGACATTTCTCTCGAAAGAGTTACTAATCAGTATCTTGACTACATTGAGACCTTCAAACTTCTCAATATTGATCTCGCTTCCGAGTTCATTTCGATGGCCGCGAACTTGATGTATATCAAGAGCCGGACCCTCCTCCCCAAGCGGGAACAGCCGCCGGAAGACGACGCAGAAGAAGATGATCCTCGCTGGGAATTAATTCGCCAGCTCATCGAATATAAGAAGTTTAAGGACGCCGCCGGGTTTCTTCACCGCCGTGAAGCGGAGCAGGAGCAGATCTTCGCCCACACCCCCATTAAGGAGAGTAAGCCAGTCAACGAAGAGCCCGTCCCCCTTGCTGAGGCCTCTATTTTCGATCTGATCCGTGCCTTTCAAAACGTTCTGAAGCGTTTCGACGAAGCTCGCGACTTCGGAGATATCGTCGATGACCGCTTCACCGTCAGTGATAAAATCGAATACCTCATGACCGGGCTCAAGCCGGGGGATTCAATGTCTCTTCAAAAGCTCTTTGAACAAGCGTCGTCGAAAGTCGAAGTCATCGTCACCTTCCTCGCGCTCCTCGAATTGATGAAAATGAACCAGTTCCGCGCCAAACAAAACGGACTCTTGGGAGAGATCCATATCGAACGCTCGGCGACAGACTAACGCCCCACGAAACTAAGATGTCAGGATCCCGCCATATCGCTTTCTTCGGAGGAACCTTCGACCCCGTCCATCAGGGACATCTAGAAATCGCTCAAAAAGCCGTCGACACCCTCGCTTTGGAGCAGGTTCTATTTATTCCCTGCCGCCGCTCTCCTCACAAAACCGAACAGCCTGGCGCGAGCGATGCAGAGCGCTTCAAAATGTTACAGCTTGCGACCGCACACCTCCCCTGGGCCGAGGTCTCTGACTACGAACTCAAAAAGCCCCCCCCTCATACACCTGGGAAACGGTGCAACATTTTAAAAACTCCCTTCAAGCCCCAGCACGTTTATTTCTGCTCATCGGCTTCGACCAATGGAAAGCTCTTCCCAAATGGTCCCATCCTAAGACCCTCGCCGCTAATGTCGAATTCATCGTAGTAGGCCGCGGCGCCCAACCACACCCACGCGACGGCTACCGAGCACACTTTATCCAAGGAGACCATCCCGCTTCCGCCAGCCAAATCAGAAGGGATTTTCAGGAAAGAAACACCCCACAATGGCTCCCCAGCCTCGTGGCGAACTACATCTCTGAAAAAGCGCTCTATTCTCACACTCCCTGACTTGCTTCTGCCTCGCCTTTTCCCTAGACTCCAAACAACAGCCGTTTCTCTCTCATGAAAAAACTACTTTCCTTCCTTTTTCTCCTCACCTTCCTCGCATCCGCTCAGGAAAATTCTGCACCAGCAGAAGAAGCCGAAAAGCAAACAACCCAGCTTCGATACATCACAGAACTAGAGGCCCTCACTAGCCAGCAAAAGCGGCAGTATTTCATCCACTACAAAGAAGCCGAACGCTTCTTCAACCAGAAGCGGATTTTCGAATGCCTCCACGAGCTTCATTCCCTCGACCTCATCTACGATGGTAACCCAGCTTCGCTCAACCTCCAAGGCGCTTGCTACGTCGAGTTTCGCAACTTTGACAAAGCACGAAAAATTTTCGCTAAAGCCCTCAGCTCCAACCCCGGAAATTTTAATATCCGCTTCAACATCGCCGAGATTGATTTCGTCACTAAAGACTACTCAAAATCGCTCAAACAATTTCAAGATTTGATCCAAGAGGCCGAGGCTGTAAATCACTCCTCCAGTATGCTTCCTCTTATTAAATTTAAAATTCAGCTCTGCATGCTGAAAACAGGCGATATGGAAGGTGCTGAACAAATGATGGAAGGCTCAGACTTCCTAGACGACACCCCCTTCTTCTACTACGGAAATGCTGCCTTAGAATACCACGCTGATCGCGGGATTAAAGCAGAAGTCTGGCTCGCTCGCGCTGGTAGAATCTTCAAAAACACAAAAATTACCGCCCCTTGGCAAGACACCCTCATCGAGTTTGGCTATATCAAAAGCTTCTACGGAGGTGACCTCGAAGTAGAAACTATCTCACCCACTGGAGAGTAGCGCACTCAGACGGCAAGGCCGCCAACCTGCTCTAATTTAATCCCGTAGACCTTGGCAATCGCAGGGGCATCGGACTCGTGATACGCCTCACGATAATAGATTTCTTTAATCCCGTATGCGCAGAGGGTTTGCATACACGGCGTGCATGGCATCGTCGTCGTTGCCACCAGCTTTGCCTCTCCTCTTTTAAAGAGGCTGCACAAATTCACTTCCGCGTGGAGCATGAACTTCTGGCGCCCATCTCGATCATCCCAAAAGTCACTCGGAGCATCAAACCCCGGAGCCAACCCATTATAAGCCGTCGCAATCACCCGGTTATCCCAGTCCAGCGCCGCTGCTCCCACCTTTCGAAAAGGATCTTCTGATCGCAAACTCGCCACCTCGGCTAGAGCCATCGCGTATTCCGGAATAGACAATCTCGACTCACTCACGCGTTTTAGAGTGGAACCTCTTCTTCTTAATGTCCAGCCAACGAAAAAAAATCGACCTCCGACGCATCACTCGCCGATCCACTCTCGGCGTCCTTGGGATCGGCATCCCCAGCGGGATCTGGGCTGCAGGCATTGAACCAGACCAACTCTCTCTGACTCGCAAAGAAATCATCCTCCCCCGTTGGCCAAAAGCGCTCGATGGCTTCACCATCGCTCAACTCACCGACATCCACTATCGCCCCGGCACCGATGACGGCATGATCGCAAAACTCCACGAAGCCCTCGCCAAAGAAAAACCGGACCTCATCACTCTCACCGGAGATTTTGTCATCGATGATCCATCATCCCTACCAGAGCTCTGCCGAGAGCTCAAAGGAATCTCAGCCCCCCAAGGAGTCATCGCCAGCCCCGGAAACCACGACCGCTGGCATTGCTCCACCTCGAACCTCCGCAAGGAAATCGAAGGAACCGGCATGACCTACCTCCAAAACCAAGCCACCAAACTTCACATCAAAGGTGAAAACGTCTTTATCAATGGACTCGACTCCATCTGGGCCGGTCGGCCAGCCCCCGCCAGAGCGTGGAAAGGGCACAAAAAAAATGAACCTGTCATCGCCCTCGTCCATGAACCAGACCCCTTCGATGACCTCCACCTCGCACGTCCGCTCGACCTCCAACTCTCCGGTCACACCCACGGCGGTCAGTGCCGTGTCCCCCTCATCGGATACGCCCCCGCGAAAGTGAAATTTGGCCGCAAGTTTATCTACGGACACTTTCACAAAGGCGACTCCCAACTCTTCGTCGGCCGCGGCATCGGCACCGTGGGCCTGCGCGTCCGCTTCGCCTGCCCGCCCGAACTCGTTATTTTGACTCTTCGCTCAGCTTCTTCATAAGCAACGCGGCCAACGCCACCGGATCGGTCACCGGCAGTTGGCACGTCTCGCCCTCGCAAAAATAAGCCGTTGCCTTCCCATCTCGTGACGGGAGCGATGCCGTAAATTGATTCACCGGCCCCTTCGTCCCAACCATTAACCGGTGAGGATCATAGCTCTGCGCCACTGCCGCCAACATCGCCTCACGCCCATCCTCACCTGCAATCGCGACACGCCCTGGCTCATCAAGATAGAACGCGAGATTCATCAACATCTCCCCCATTCCAGAAGGTGATTCTCCAGCCCCAAATACGAACGCAGCGTCTTCTCTGCCACTTTGCGGAAATCCTCCCGTCCCGTCACCTTCGCCAACACCGCGAATTCTCGCACCGCCAGAGAGCTCTCCGTTGGAGTCGCACCATCGAATTGCCCCTTCAGCCGCAGCACCAAATCTGCGCGCTTCTCCCCCTGATAAAAACCCCCATTCTTCTCATCATAAAATAGCACCAGCGCCCCCTCCGCCAACCTCACCGCCAAGGTCAAATCATCCGCCTTCAACTCCGCTTCATAAAGCTTCCGCGTCCCGGCCAAAAACATCAGATAACTCTCAGCTTGCACCGACCCATCACGCACGCCCTCACGCCAGCGGTGAGACAGCCGCCCTTCTTTTTCATCCCACAACTTGCCCTTCACAAAATCGTGCGCCTTCCGCGCAGCCAATAGATATCGAGGCTCCGCCATGACCCGTCCAGCCCGTGCCAACGCCCCAATCATCATCCCATTCCAAGAAGCCAGAATCTTATCATCCGTCGCGGGTGGAATCCGCGTCTCACGCACCTTTGCCAATTTCACTAAAATACGAGCCACCGTTTTTTCCTCTTCCTCGCTCAGGCTCTCGCGTAGCTTCTTAAAAGAGAGAATATTCTGATTCATCAAAGGTTCAGGATCACTGTGATCGATAAAGTTCCCCTCATCCGTCACACCCAGCACCTCCCGCGCCAGCTTCATTTCGTCCTCGCTCAGAACCTTCTTCAGCTCCTCCACCGTCCAACAAAAACACTTCCCTTCCTTCCCCTCACTCTGTGCGTCTTGCGCACAATAAAACCCACCCGCTGGATGAGTCAGATCACGTAAAACATAATCGGCGATCCCCACCGC
>JALZWJ010000312.1 GCA_023300065.1 Akkermansiaceae bacterium | reverse complement strand
AAGGGCTGGTTTTGGAATATCCCGCTCAAGGACGACATCGTCAGCACAGGAATTGTCGCAGAGCGCGATTACCTCTACCGCGATGGTCGCGACCTTGCCGAGATCCACGCGCGCGAGATTAAGGAAAATAAATGGGTCGATGACCATCTTTCTGAAGGCCAACAATTCGGCGAGTACTGGGTCACGGGCGAGTATTCCTACCGTGCTGAAAACTGCGCGACGGATGGCCTCCTCCTAATTGGCGATGCCTTCGCTTTTCTCGATCCAGTTTTCTCCTCCGGCGTCTACCTCGCCCTCACCACAGGTTCGATGGGCGCGGATGCCGTTGAGCTCGCGCTAGAAAACAAAGACACCAGTGCGGCTCAGTTCCAGAACTACGGCGAGCGGGTCTGCCAGGGGATCGAGTGGATGCGCAAGCTCGTCTATGCCTTTTACGATGATGACTTCAGCTTCAAGGATGTCGTCTCAAAGTATGCCGATGTCCGCCGTGATCTCACCGATTGCCTGATCGGGGACCTCATGGATAAGGACTACAACGAACTCTTTGAACGCGTCGGAGAGTTCGCAGATCTCCCTGACGATCTGCCCCATGGTAAAACCGTGCAGAGCGCAGTAGCCCCGGCCTCGCTTTGAAAATCACAATCCTAACCGCGGGCACTGGGAGCTACTACTGTGGCGCCTGCATGCGGGATAATGCTCTCGCCAAAGCGCTCATCGCAGACGGTCACGAGGCCCACCTCGTCCCGATGTATCTCCCGCTTCAGCTCGATGAAGAACGGGTCGATCCAACCACTCCTGTGTTCTTCGGGGGCATCAATGTCTATCTTCAGCAGAAGTACGAGATCTTTCGGAGATTACCTCGTTGGATCGATAAATTCTTCAATGGCCGTGGCCTCCTGGAAGCGGTCGCAAAGCGCAGCCACCTCACCTCCGCAAAGGAGCAGGGTGAGATGACGTATCAAATGCTCCGGCTTGAAGAAAGCCACCTCGATAAGGAGGTCGATAAGCTCGTGGAATGGCTGGAAGGGGATGGGAAGCCCGATGTCATCCTCCTTTCCAATGCCCTCCTCGCCGGGCTTATCGGAGAGTTGAAACGGCGTCTCGACGTTCCCATCGTCTGCACTTTTCAGGGAGAAGATTCTTTCCTCGATGGGCTCCCCGCGCCTTGGTGTGAGAAGGCTTGGGCCGAGATGGCGAAACGAGTGCGCGGTGCCGATGCCCTCATCGCGCCCAGCCACTTTTATGCGAAGGTCATGGAAGAGCGCCTAGGCTTAGAAAGCGGTGCCATCGAAGTCATCCCAAATGGCATCGATCTCACTGGTTACGAAAAGGCCGAAAATGGCCAGCGTATCGGCTACCTCTCGCGAATGTGTCACGCCAAGGGCCTCGGCCTCCTTATCGATGCCTTCATTTACCTCAATGATCCCACCCTACAACTCGCAATCGCCGGAACGATGGGCGGGGGTGATGACGAATACGTGGCTGGATTGAAAGCGAAGCTCGCAGAGACTGGGCTCTCCGCAAATGTCGAATGGCTCCCCGATTTAGACCGTCAGTCTAAGGCCCGCTTCCTCGGCAGCCTCGCGGTTTTCTCAGTGCCCGTCACGTATCCGGAGGCCTTTGGCCTCTATCTCGTCGAGGCCATGGCGTGCGGGGTTCCTGTTGTCATGCCAGAGGCCTCCGCCTTCCCTGAGATCGTCGCGCCCGCCGGGTGTGGCCTCCTCGTCCAGCCAGACTCTGTGACCGACCTCGCGCGGGGACTCCGCGAGCTGCTGGATCACCCCGACCGGAAAGCGATGGGAGAAAAGGGTCGGCGCGCGGTGGAAGATCGCTATCATGTCGGAGTAATGGCAGCGGATTTTGAAAGAGTGTTTAGAAAGGTGGCCTCGAAATGAGTGACCACTTTGAATGGAATCGCCTCGTCGAGTTTTACGAAACCGACCTCGCCGGGATTGCCCATTTTTCGAATTTCTACCGCTGGATGGAATCGGCCGAGCACGCCTTCCTCAGAGAGCGGGGGATCGCGCTCCATGAAGGAGGGATCGGCTGGCCCCGCGTCCACGCCAGCGCCGACTTTAAAAAGCCCGTTAAATTCGGCGACACGATCCGTGTGAAAGTCACGATTTCCGAGCTCCGCACCCGCTCCGTCCGCTACGCCTTCGAGTTCGGAGTCGAGGGCTCCGAAGAGATCCACGGCACCGGAGAAATGGTCTCCGTCTGCGTCGACCTCAAGACGATGAAGGCCATCGAGATTCCTGCCGAGGTCCGCGCCGCGCTCCAATAGACCGCTGAGACGTAGTCTTGAACGCATATTCTAATAGTTCTTTTCAAGCCTTGAGTCTTTTTGCTAGAAGGTCGGTTTCATGGATATCGCGCCACCACCACTTCAGCCCACGCCGTATGTCAAACCAAAGACCTCTGGCTTAGCGATCGCTAGCTTGATCTTTGGAGTTATCATCATTCCTTTTACAATTCTTACGGGGATTCCTGCGATTATCATGGGGCATATCGCGATGTCTAAGATTAAGAAATCGCAAGGGACGATTGGTGGCCGCGGCTTGGCACTTGCTGGGACGGTTCTGGGTTATCTCTCTCTCATTATCCTGCCGAT
>JALZWJ010000311.1 GCA_023300065.1 Akkermansiaceae bacterium | reverse complement strand
CACGGATTTTGAAAACGAAACAGGCCTGAGTAACGGTGGGGAAATGATCACCTTAGTGGCTGCAGATGCCATCGTGATCGAGTCTTTCCGCTATGACGATAACACTCCGTGGCCGAGTAGTCCGGATGGCAACGGCACCAGCCTCACTCGAATTCTCCCAGCTTCTGATCCAACTCTCGCTACCAGTTGGCGCTCCAGTATTGTCAGTGGCGGCTCACCCGGTAGCAGTGATGCCACCAGCTTCACTGGAAATCCGAACGCTGATGTTGACGGTGACGGCCTCAGCGCACTTCTAGAATATGCCATTGGTAGCGATGATCTGATTTCAAATACTAGGGTGACCTCGTTAGCCTTCAATGACGGCATGCTAGCGTTCACCTTGCGCCGCAGCCTCGCGGCGGAGGATATTAGTTGGAGCCTTGAGCAATCGACCGATCTTGAGACCTGGACTCCAAGCGGCATTGAGTTTGAAAATGTCGATGATCAGTCAGAGGGCACTGGATCTATTATTTTTCAGCTCCCAGAGCCAAGCGACTCCCGTGTCTTCTGGCGCGCACGAGTAGATTTGAACTAAAAGGCAGATCTATCGCTCATTCCTCCCACGCTCTGGTCATGAAAAAAGTATTTTTGATTGGACAAACATACCAGATTTATCGAATTGTAATCAGAATAATCACTAAACAATGAAAAGAATATTAAAAATTAATCAACTCAGCAGCCTTGCTCTGCTAAGTTTATCATCAGCCGTTCTTTGTGAAGCGGCCACCATCATCGACTTTGGAGACAGTCTCGCCAGCGCACCTCCCACAGGTCTCGGTGACACTTCTGGGTTTAGAGACAGCATTGTCTTTTGGAACACTGGAACGCAATCTGCGGGTGATTTGGTGTTCACGGGCGTCGCGGGAACCGATTCTACTACTGGGATCTCATTCACCTTTGATCTGACAGTTTCTAATGGTACTGGTGTCCCTCAAGTCGGTGCTAGTAATGCTATCAACGGCAGCCTCGGTGAGGCTCTCGGCATAGGTCTGGGTGTGAATACCTTCGAAGATGGTGACACTATTACAGTCGCCGTGTCCAACGTCACCCCAGATGATCCCAGTGGGGGGGCCGTTAGCTTTGACGGCTTCGTGAACTTTGGCACAGATAATTCAGGAACTGGAGAAGGTTTCAATGTGAACGGGATCGATTACATCAGAGGAACTGCGACTAATGGTGATAGCGATCCCCGGCAAGGCATCAGTCTTCCAGCAGGGGGGGCAGTTAGCGCAATCGCCACTCGCCCTGGTAACGTCGCAAGCCCACTCTTAGTGCAAAACTCCGTCGATATCTCGTTTATTGGAGCTTCGACTAGCCTCCGTGGGGTTTCTCTAGAGTTTAGTAGTGCGGTAATCCCTGAGCCGAGCTCGACACTTCTGATCGGCCTTGGCTCACTTTCTCTTCTCGCGCGCCGTAAGCGTAAGTAGAGAAGATATAGGCTCTCTCATTTTTTAAGCCTCGCTATTCTTGATAGCGGGGCTTTTTTGTGCACGGATTGGAATCACATGTTCCTTTAAACGCTGTCGTTTTCAGCACGTGCGGAAGCACGGTCTATGGAGAACTCTTTCGTGGCTTCCTCGAGCTTGCAACAAATCTTTCAATGCTAAAGAACAGGACTTGATAAATTTACTAGGACTAGGCGTCGACGACGGCGAATTTAAGTTCGGCGCTGGAGACGATTTGGCCGTTGACGGAGCAGGTGGCAACGGCGGTGCCGATGGTGCGGCGGAAGCTGAGGATCTCGGCGTCGATGAAGAGGGTGTCTCCGGGGACGACTGGTTTGCGGAATTTGACTTTGTCGGCGCTGAGGAAGTAGCCGATTTTACCCTGATTACCGGGCATGCGCATGATGAGTATGGAGGAGGCTTGGGCCATGGCCTCGAGCTGGAGGACACCTGGCATGACGGGGTGCCCTGGGAAGTGGCCTTGGAAGAACTCCTCATTCATGGTGAGGTTCTTGATGGCGGTGCACTTCATTTCGGAGGAGAAGTTGGTGACGCGGTCGATGAGGAGGAAGGGGTAGCGGTGGGGGAGGATTTTTAAGATGTCTTTGATGTCGAGGACGGCCTCGGCTTCGGGGAGTTTGAGGGGTGGGACCATGGAGCGCATGGCGGCGTAGTTTTTCTGGAGGGCTTTGGCGGCCTCGGTGTTGGGGCCGTGGCCGGGTTTTACGGCGATGACGTGGCCGATGAACTTGCGGCCGCTGAGCATGAGATCGCCGATGAGGTCTAGTGCTTTGTGGCGGGCGAATTCGTTGTCGAAGCGCATGGGCTCTTTCGACATGATTTCTTCGCCACGGACGACGACGGCATTTTCTAGGGATCCTCCTTTAATAAGTCCTTGGTCGAGGAGGGGCTTGATGTCTTCGTAGAAGGTAAAGGTGCGGGCGGGGGCGACTTCTTTTTCGTAGAGTTCTGGGGTGACGACGGTGGAGAAGTATTGGACGAAGCGGCCGTCTTTTCCGACGTTGGTGACGGAGACGCGGAATTGTTTGTCGGGGACGATGGTGATGAGTGAGCCATCGCCGGTTTCGAGGTGGATGGGTTCGCGGATTTCCCAGACTTTCCGTGGGATGGTTTGTTCGAGGATGCCGGCTTTTTTGATGAGTTCGACGTAGGGCCGGGAGGAGCCATCGCCGATGGGGGGCTCATTGGCATCCATTTCTACGAGGGCATTATCAACGCCGAGGCCGACGAGGGCGGAGAGGACGTGCTCTACGGTGTGGACGCGGACGGAGCCCTCGGCAAGGGTGGTGGCGCGCTCGACGGTCTGGACTTTGGTGACGCAGGCGTCGATGAAGGGCTTGTCGGGGAGGTCGACGCGGCGGAATTTGAAGCCGTAGCCTTCTGGGGCGGGCTTCAGTGTGAGAGTGACTTTTGCTCCGGTGTGGAGGGAGGTGCCTTCGAGGGTGGCTTCTGACGCCAGTGTGTGCTCCATGTGGGACATGGGCGGGTTTTAGACTGGGAGAGGGTTTTGAAAAGGGATTTATATAGGTGTGTGAGTTTAAGGATACCAGCGAGGGTGGATTTTAAGGTCTTGGATGAGACGGAAGATTGGATGGTGGTGGGGAAGCCAGCACCCCTGATCATGCATCCGACGGGGAAATCAGATGAGGTGAATTTGTTGGGGCTTTTAAAGGAGGCGATGCCTGAGGGGGAATTTTTCTTTGTAAATCGGTTGGATCGTGAGACGAGTGGATGTGTGTTGGTGGCGAAGTCGAGCCGGGTGGCGCGGGAGTTAGGGAAGCTGATGGCACGGAGGGAGATTAAGAAGGGATATGAGGCGATCGTAAGAGGGTGGCCGGAGTGGGATGAGCTGAGGGTGGAGGGGGGAATCCGGCGGCGGGGAGAATTTGAGGAAAGCGCGGTGTGGGTGCGGCGCGGAGTGCATGCGGAAGGGAAGGCGAGTGCGACGGTCTTTAAGGTGCGCGAGCGATTTAAAAATCGATGGGGGGATTTTACAAAGGTGGATTGTGAGCCAGAGACGGGGAGGACTCATCAGATTCGGGTGCACTTGGAGCATGTGGGATTTCCGATTGTGGGAGATAAAATTTACGGGGATCAAGGAGAGGGGTATTTGGAATTTTTGAGAGAGGGTTGGACGAGAAGATTAGAGGAGAGATTGCTGTTGGGTCGCCAAGCATTGCACGCAGGGTGGGTGGGGTTTAGATGGGGGGACGAGGAGGTAAGGGTTGAAAGTCGGTTGGCAGATGAGTTGGTGGGGTTTTGTATTGCGTGAGGGAAGAGGGACGGTTTGATTGCGACATGGCTAAGTTAGATGAGGTGATTGATTTTCTGGAAACGGAGCTGAGGACGAAAGAGATTCCCGATTACCCAGGTGCGCATAATGGCCTCCAGCTACAGAGTGGTGCAAAGGTGCAGAAGGTGGCATGCGCGGTGGACGCGAGCTATACGGTGATTCAGAAAGCGGTGGCTGAGGGGGCGGATCTTTTGGTCGTGCATCACGGCTTGTATTGGCAAGGGGTGAGGCCCTTGATTGGCACGCATTACGAGAAATTTAAATTTGCGATGGATGCGGGCTTGGCGATTTACAGCTCGCACATTCCACTGGATATCCATCCAGAATACGGAAATAATGTTCTTCTGAGTCGTGCGCTTGGGCTGGGCGATGGAGAGCCTTTTTTCGATTGGAAGGGAATTAAGCTGGGGCGGCGAGGGGTCTTCGATGGCGAGGTGGGGGAACTGAGAGACTTATTATCGAGCGCCGTGAATGGGCCTGTTGTGTTCCAGGGTGATGAGCGGGCTAAGGTGGGGAATTTAGGAATCATTACCGGCGGAGCTGGGAGTGAGGTGGAGGCCATGGTGGCAGAGGGTATCAATAGCTTTGTGACCGGTGAGGGCCCGCATTGGAGTTTCCCTCTTGCGGAAGAGCTCGGCTTAAACGTCTTCCATGCTGGTCATTATGCCACAGAGACTTTTGGGGTGAGGGCCCTAGGTCGGCTACTGGCAGACCGCTTTGGATTGGCAAAAGCATTCATCCATTGCCCTACTGGTTTATAGAAGGATTGGATGGCTGCGTTCTTTTCAAATCTCTCTTTCTATTGTTTGTGAATCGCTTTAATAGCCTATCTAGAAGCCTAGTCATTTCACCTTTGATCGATCAAAGCGAAAAAAAAACTTGCGGTGCGGCTACGAGCTGGGTAATGGTGTCTCAGTGACGCGGGTATAGCTTAATGGTAAAGCTCCAGCCTTCCAAGCTGATCATGAGGGTTCGATTCCCTCTACCCGCT
>JALZWJ010000310.1 GCA_023300065.1 Akkermansiaceae bacterium | reverse complement strand
GAGGATGCCTATGATGAGGAGGGCACGGCGGGGAACTTTTGGCAGGGCGAAGATGCGGCAGAGGAGCGGGACGAGGAGGTAGAATTGGACTTCGATCTCGAGGGTCCAGGCGACGAAGAGGAGGGGATTATGCTGGCCACTGTAGATGAGGCCGTGGCTGTAGATGAGGCCGGCGGCGTAGTTTGGGAAGCGGCCCATGAAGCCGTTTTGGTAGAGAGTGAGGGAGAGGATGAAGAAGAAGGTGAGCGCGATGATGTAGGGGATCTCGATGCGGATAAGGCGGCGCTTGAAGTAGTTGCGGACGAGGGGCTTTTCTTCGCCGTGGAGGAAGTGCGCGGCGTATGGGAGGGCTAGGACGAGGCCGGAGATGAGGAAGAAGATCTGGACGCCAAACCAGCCCCTACCGATGAGGGCGTGGGGGGCGTGTTTTAGGCCCTCGACGGGGCCAGCTGCGATGAGCTCGTGGACGGTGGTGGGCTCAGTCCCATCCGTGAAGAATCCGTGCGAGTGGAAGACGACGACGAGGATGACGGCGAGGCAGCGGAGGCCATCGATCTCCGGGAGGTAGCGGCCGGAGGAGGTCTTTCGCTGGAAGGGGGCGAGGAGGCGGGCGGACCAGGAGGTCATTTTCTTTTTCGTTTATGGTCGCGTCCGAAGTCGCGCTTTCTTTCACGATTTGCGTCCCGTTTTTTCTCGTTTACGGCGTCTTTTTTCTTTTCCTCCTTGGGTGGCTCGGGCTCGGGAGCAGCGGCCATTTTATGGAAAGTAGCAGGCGCGGGGACCTTGAAGGTCATGCGTTTTCCGCTGTAGGGATGGTCGAAAGTGAGGATGTGAGAGTGGAGGGCGAGGCGCTTGTTATCGCGGATTTTGCGACCGTATTTGCTATCGCCGACGATGGGCCAGCCTTTGTCGGCGAGGTGGACGCGGATTTGATTTTTGCGACCCGTGAGGAGGAAGATCTCGAGGAGGGTGCGTTTTTCGACTACTTTGACGGTGCGGTATTTGGTGGTGGAGAGCTTGCCCTTTCGCTTGTCTGAGGTGGAGTAGACTCGGCGGGCTTCATTCTCGGCGAGGTAGGTCTCGATGGTGCCTACGGCGGGATCGGGATGCCCTTCGACGAAGGCAAGGTAGGACTTCTCGGCTTTTTCCCAGTTTTCTTGGAGGGCGAGCTTCGCTTTTTCACTACGGGCAAAGACGAGTGCGCCGGAGGTATCGCGGTCGAGACGGTGGACGATGAAGATGCGTTCGTGGGATTTGTAATTCCCTTTTTTGACGTAGTCATCGAGCGCAGCGTGGGCGGTGCGGCCGCCATCGCGCCCGGTTCCCATAGTCAAGAGGCCTGCCGCTTTATTAACGACGATGATGTCGCGGTCCTCGTGGATGATGTCCAAGCCCATGGGCTGATGCTTCTTCCTCGGTCTTTTCTTTTTGTCATCGGCCACGGTGCAGCTTTGTCCGGTTTCAGAAATCGGGAAAGGGAAAGATGAACGGAACCGGTTCCCTCTTGATTTTTCTGGCCGACTCTCCACCGTCTCTGCATGTCTTACGATCTTGTCGTTATCGGTGGTGGCCCAGGCGGATACGTCGCGGCGATCCGTGCTGGTCAACTTGGAAAAAAAGTAGCCTGTGTTGAAATGGAACGCGCTGGCGGAACCTGTCTGAACTGGGGATGTATCCCTACGAAGGCTCTTCTCAAAAACGCGCACCTTTATCACCAGATGAAGCATGATGCTGGGAAATTCGGCATTAGCTTCGATAATCTCAGCTATGATTGGTCCAAAGTGGTTGGCCGTTCACGCCAAGTTTCAGGACGTCTCGCGGGCGGGATCGAGTTCCTTTTTAAGAAGAACAAGGTCGACTATGTGAAGGGCTTTGGCTCAGTCGCAGCAAGCGGTAAGGTCGAGGTGCAGAAGGCGGACGGGACGACTGAGATCTTGGAGACCAAGAACGTCATTATTTCCACAGGGGCCAAGTCCCGTGAAATGCCCGGACTGCCCTTCAGTGGGACTTCGGTCATTTCTTCGAAGGAGGCCATGATCTTGGAAAAGCAGCCTAAGTCCATGATCATCATCGGTGCAGGAGCGATCGGCATGGAGTTCGGCTACGTTTACAATGCGTTCGGCACTGAGGTAACCATCGTAGAGATGATGCCGAATTGCCTCCCGGTCGAGGACGACGAAGTGGGCGACGCCATCACGAAGAGTTACAAAAAAGCCGGCATTAACTGCCTGACTGATACGAAAGTCATCGCAACAAAGGACAACGGCTCCTCTGTCACGATCACCGTTGAAAACGCGAGCGGAACTCAGGAACTCACCGCCGATTGCTGCCTCGTAGCGATCGGAGTCGCTCCTGTTCTCCCCGGTGGTCAACAACCTGCACTCACCGATCGTGGCTGGGTTCAGATCGATGACCGTTACCAAACTTCCATCCCGGGCGTTTACGCGATCGGTGATATTTCTGGACCTCCTTGGCTCGCCCATACTGCCAGCTTCGAGGCGATGCAGTGTGTCGAAGGCATGTTCGACGATGCTCATGACGTGAAGCGCGTTGGAGACTTCCCCGGCTGCACTTATTGCTACCCTGAGGTGGCATCCGTCGGTAAGACTGAGCGCGCGCTCAAGGAAGAGGGCATCGACTACAAGGTCGGAAAATTCCCCTACCAAGCGCTGGGTAAAGCACAAGCCAGCGGCGAGACCGAGGGCTTTGTTAAACTCCTCTTCGGCAAGGAACACGGCGAAGTTCTAGGCGCACACATCATTGGTGAAAACGCCACAGACCTGATTTCTGAGATGGGCCTCGCTCTCTCCATGGAGGCCACCATCGATGATATCCATGCGACCATTCACGCCCACCCGACCCTCGCCGAAGCAATTCACGAGGCGACCTTGGACGCAGATGGCCACGCCATTCACTTCTAAAAATCCCTCTCCGTGCGCGATCTCCCTCAAATTCCTTCTCAATCTCCATCTCGTAAGTCCTCTGGATCAGCGACGTGGTATTGTGAGATCGGAGGGAGGCAGCATGGCCCCATGGAGTTTCGAGAACTTCGTGTCATGGCCTTGGACTTAAATCTCTTAGGCCACCATCAAGTCTGGCAAACCGAGAGTGCCGATCGGCAGAGTGCATCCTCAGTGGTAGGACTCATCCCACCCGCTAAGAGGGAGGTCTCGATTCCTCCCTCGGACCTGAGTGACGATGATCCCTACGCCACTCCCAAGGTGCGCACGATCGCCGACGGACCACCGGGTGGATTGTATCTCCCTCACCTTCACCGGACGAATTTTCCAATCTTCCTTCTCATCCTCATCGTCACCGGCGGGCTTTTCTATGCCGGCTGGAAAGTGCCGGATCCTGATACCAAGCCGATCATCTATTCCCTCGCAGGATTTGGCCTCATCTTCTGGCTTTTCCTCTGCCTCATCTACCTTCACCGAGCTTGGGAAATGATGCGGATGTTTGGCGCTGCCCTGGATGGGAGTAAAGCGATCCGCTTTCTCTTCTTTCCCCTCTTTAATGCCCTGTGGTGTTTTGTCATCCTTTTTGGATGGGCGCGCCTTTGGAATCGGAGCGTTACCACTCACCCCGGGCTGGCTCCAGCGAGCAAGGTCTGGAAGCCTTTCTTCTTCCTCTTCCCCATTCTCTTCCTCATCAGCCAAGCGATGTTGATCGCTTACATCTTCATCAAGGAATGGCCCTCCGATCTCACAAACCAGAGTCACCAAATTTCACTGGGAATTTGGGCCTGCACCCTCGTCATCGGCCTCATCTGTTGGTTTCAGATTAGCCAATCCATCAACTTCCTCGCTAAGAAGAAGTCTTAGCGCGCCGATATGGCTTCAAGGTTCCCTTGCGGGTTTTTCCCTCTTCATCCGCCTGCCAATAACGCCGGGTCTTAGCCTCTAGGCACGTGAGCCACCCCCCACGGCAGGCCGCGGTATCGATACAAATCGTGTGCCCCACATCCGTCGGCACGCCCTTGCGCTGGACGGTGTGTCCACAAATCACCAACTTCCCAGACAAATGCTTCTTCGCCACTGGGAAACGGCGCCACATCAGATCGACCGGATCCTGCTTCCTCATCACCTTCTTTGGTTCCACTCCCCCATGCACATAAATCACCTTTTTAGTCTCATAATAAGGCAGGCTACCCTTCATCAGGTCCCAATGCGTCTCAGGAACATTCTCTAACTCCCCACCATAAGAGGTCAACGTTTCCACCCCACCGACATTACACCAATGTACGAAGTGCTCCGTAGACAATTCAGCCTCCTCCATGATCATCTCGTGGTTTCCCCTCAACAAAACTAACTCAGCCTCCCAAGGCCAATTGATGAGATAATCAATGACCCCCTGACTCTCCGGTCCACGGTCCACGTAGTCGCCCAGCATGATCACAGTGTCGCCTGAAACAGGCGCAACCAAAGTCAGCAGGGTTTTTAGGGATTCAAGACATCCGTGGATGTCTCCGATGGCAAGTTTTCGACTCAAAATATCTGCACTACAATTACTGTGATCTCAGAGACCGAGCAAATCCTAAAACGCTTTCATCTCATCCACCGACTCCCACCGCTTCAAATTCCCAGTCAACCGCTCAAAGATTAAGCCAAAAGCTGCCTTAATTTTCAAATCACGAGGGCGGTAAGAATTGGCCTGCATTTTGCCATCCTCATCATACTCCAAACGCCACTGAAACATCGGATACTGCTTCTTGCTCTCCAAGTCGCGCAGCTCCCCAAAACGCACATCGATAAAGATCACCCGCCCCCCCAACCCACGCCGCGCAACCCAATGCCCGCGCGCAAACCACTTCAAGGTCTCAAAGCTCTCTTCCCCCTCAAATCTCGCCGCCAAATCATGCCGCTTCGGCAAATAATCATACTTCGCAGCCTCCTGATCAAAGGGCGACCAATACGTCACAAAGTAGCCCTCATCCGTCTCGATCAAGCCCCGCCACAAAATCGTATTAAAGGGCGTCGGTGCGACCGAAACCAACTCCCCATGCGGAGTCTTTTCCGCCATCAACCCCTTCATCTGATCCACCGCCCAAAGCTTCATCACAAAGCTGAAGGCCACATAAAGACAGCTCAGCGAGACCGCCACGGTAGCACACCTCCTCGTAAAAAGAGGGAACTCTGGTTCCTCCTCCGGATCACGTTCCCCGCGCCGCCAGCGGACTTGCTCGATCCCGTAGACCAGGCATTTCCATGGCCAATAAAAAACACACACCAAAAGCGGTAAGGTGAAAAAGAGATCGATGATAAAGAGATTACTCGTCGCGACCCGTTGATCAGAAAACGGCTCAAAGATCTGCGTCCCATAACTCGTAAAGACATCGATCAACACATGCGTGCTCCACGCCAGAAAAACAAACCACCCCGCCCTCTTCGCCGTCACCCCCTTCTTCCGGTGCAGATAGGCCAGTGGCTTCCCGAAAACAAAGCCCGCCAGCACCATCAGCAAAATCGAATGCGACACCCCCCGGTGCCACCGCAGCTGCTCCGTGCGCTCCAGCCACGGACTAAAAAGCACATCCAAATCAGGGACCGTCCCAAAAAACATCCCCCATGCCATGCCCTTCCAGCCGATTTTACGGCCGAGCACTAGCTCGCCAACCACGCCTCCAAGAGCTGCCTGAGTGATAGAATCCACAGCCGCAAG
This sequence comes from Akkermansiaceae bacterium, assembly GCA_023300065.1. Lineage (GTDB taxonomy): Bacteria > Verrucomicrobiota > Verrucomicrobiia > Verrucomicrobiales > Akkermansiaceae > SW10. The sequence goes on along the minus strand of JALZWJ010000310.1, from coordinate 2,711 downwards.
CTACTCCCGATTACCCTTTCATCAAGAGCATCCTCACCCCCACGATCACCAACAAAACCCCGAACCCCTTCTGCAACTGCGGGCTACTCAAGCCCCGCATCAAATCCGCACCAAACCACGATGCCACCGCCGCGCCCACCGCCGTCACCGCCACCACTTCCCAGCGAATCAGATCAGAGTTCAGCGCATTATTGATCGTCCCAGAAAGTCCCGACACCACCACAACCGCCAGCGAGGTCGCCACCGCCACCTTCTGCGTCATCCCCAGCGCCAAGATGAAAGCCGGCACCATGATGATCCCGCCTCCCACTCCACACAGCGCACCCACCAAGCCTGCTGCAACTCCCACCAAAAGCCCCGTCACCAGTAATTTCATCATGGGAGAGATCAAACTCCCCCATCCTCTCCGCGAAAAGGCCAAACTGTCATTACCGATCTATCCAGAATGGGGGGATTTGAACCACTGAATACGCGGATGACACGGAAAGTTGAGAGGAGGCACAGAAAAGAGATCAGAACCTAATCTTCTGAAATCATCTCAATCGGCGGATGAACTCTTAGAACCCGTCAAGCAAGCCCCCATAGATTATGGCGCTTAAACGAGCGCCATTCGATCTATCCCAGTAGCTCGCTGCGCGTAAAAATACTCACCACTGGCACCCCGTCGGCTTCGATCGCTGGGCGTCCGCCCTCTTCACGATCCACTAGGACCAGGCAAAAAACCACCTCACCACCCGCCGCGCGGATCGCCTCGATCGCCTTCAGCGTCGACCCACCCGTCGTGATCACATCATCCACCACCACCACCTTATCGCCGGACTTAAAGTTCCCCTCAATCTGCTTCCCGCGTCCGTGACCCTTCGGCTCCTTGCGCACCGTGAAGACCTGCAGAGCCTTCTCATCACCCGCGCTCGCCATTCCGACCACCAATGAAATCGGATCAGCTCCCATCGTCATCCCGCCAATCGCATCCACCTCCAGCCCCTCGGCCTCGATCTTCCCCTTCACCAAATCCCAACCAGCAGCACCAACCCAAGCCGCGCCCCGATTGTCCATCGCCGTCACACGGCAATCCACATACAAGTCACTCTTCTGCCCAGATGCCAAGGTAAAGTCACCTGTCCGAACTGACTTCTCTAACAACATCTCCTTCAACTGATCCTTCGTGCTCATTAAAAATGAGAATGCCGGACTCACCCTCAGAACTCAATCCCTGTGAGAAAAAAAGAAAGCAGGCGATCGATCTCAATCACCTTCATTCAAAGAAGCGACACCTTCATCGTAAATATTTACCAACTTCGAGGTTTTCAAAAGCTCTTCGGCACGCGGCCACACTTCTTCCATCAGCTTCTTAAAAGGCGTAAATTTCATATTACCAAGGCAAACATGAACTACGCGGGGAGGAGGTTCAGTGTTCATGATACGATGAGCAAAATCGCTGTCCTTCGTAACGATCACAGCATCAGCCTCTCTCGCATGATCCCAAATACTGGAGTCCTGAAGACTAGATCCGTAAAAATTAACATGCCTGACGAGAGCCTCTGAAGGGAGCCTCAGCGACCTTGGCAGATTCTCATCGAGAAGAATGAGCTTCATGCCACCGGATCAAGAATGAGAGGCTGCGCGAGGATCCTGGCACTGTATTCAAAACAGGCCTGAATATCTTCCCGAGTCAGCACAGGATACTCCTCTAAAACCGCCTCGATACTCTCTCCTGCTCCTAAAAATCCCATAATAGTCTGCACACTGATCCGCGTCCCAGAAACGACCGGGCGGCCATTACAAATTGTTGGATCCAAAGAAATTCTCTCTTTCATTTGCCTAAATCTAGCAGCAATCAGGGACTTCGAAAGAAGGAAGTGATCGGCGCGTCCACAGGTCGATTAGACAGGAGAGCTTGGTCTCTTCACTTTCCTAACAAACAGAAGCGCAGAGAAAGACAGCACGAAGAGGACCGCGGTCAGCAGCATCCCCTCCAGAAGAGTCCATAGCAGAATATCAAAAAAGGAGGTCATCCCTTCGGCATAAATCACGGTGTTGAAAAGAACCTCATAGATCATTTTTTGAATCCAGAAAGCGCCCATCCCAGCGTAGTAATCAGGATGAAGGAAAAAAAACACCGGCATAGGCACGCACAACAAACCAAAAACCATAAGGACGAAGCGAAACTTCAGAGCCAGAGCTAGAGCGTGGGCCCAACGCGATTGTGGGTCGCCAAATCGCGGGACAAGAGTGAAGACGAACGTGTAGGAGAAAATAAAAATCAGCACCCCAGTAAGCATCGCAAGAGTCGCACTCACCGATTGAAAATAGTTCAGGTAAATCCCCGCAATGAGGAAACTCGGAAGAGCATTAATGAAACAATGGTAAACCCAGAAACGGAGATTCTTTAAAAAGGACGAAGAGGTCATTCCGGGTGAATCTGACAAGCCAATGTGAAGAGAGCATGAAGGCAAAATGAATTTCTAAAATGACTCCCTGCCGGATCGTTTCCGCACAATCAGTCTTCCGGTAAAAGTGTTGCTCCATACATCAATCTAAATCGGTTCCCGACGCTGAGCTGCCTCACGGACCTGAATGATGCCGCCCGCTCATCGTCGGTTAAGGGAATTTCAAGCTGCTCGCTGACGTTCACTAATCTCTGATCCGGGGATCGCTGTCGGGACTCCTTTGAGGGGATCGGAGTGGTGATTTTCTGAGTCTGACCCATG
>JALZWJ010000309.1 GCA_023300065.1 Akkermansiaceae bacterium | reverse complement strand
GTGTCAAAACTGGAGAGCGATTGCTGAGCGAGGGCCAAGGCTTCGGCGCGGTGATGCGTCCTCCAGAGGAGGCCCACGGCTGAGGTGGCCTGCCCATTTAGGGTGAGCGTTTCGGCAGCCTCAAGGGGGCTACCAAGGAGGGTGAGAGTGCGGGCTAGGACGGTCCAATCGATGAGGATCTCGGCCGAGAGGGCCTCGATATCCGGCTCGCCCGGTGAGGCACCAAAGGAGGTATGAAGCGCCCGCAGCGCGACTTTGCTAGGAAGGGAGAGATCGGAATCAATCTGAGCAGGGAGAGCGAGTTCACCTGTCAAAAGGAGGCTCTCGTATTGTAAGAAGGCTTTATTCTTGAGGCGGGAAGCGAGGACTTTGACCTCTTTAATATCTCCTCGGAGGCGGGCGCGGAAGAGCTGTAGCTCCAGCGCCCATGGTCCTTCATAGTGAATGGGAGGGGTTCCGCTGGCCGCCTCCAGATAGGCAAGGGCTCTTGCTAAATCAGGGTCTGGAGCGGTCGCTAAATTCTCGCCTAACACGCGTAAGGCGAGTGGTAAGTCCCCCGCTACGAGGGCGGTGCGCGCTAGGCTCTGGATGATCTGAGGGGAAACCGTTTCGGTTAATTCTTTGAGGCGATCGTAAACAAGAGAGGTTTCGTATTTCGCGAGGATGGTGATGATTTGCGATCTCATCGGGAGGTCCTGCTGAGCCATTTCGGCGAGGATGGCAGCGCGGCACTCGGGGCTCAACTCGGTGGTGAAGAAGCGCTTCCAGTAGGACCGTGATTCAAGGATGGCCTCGGTCACTAGGTGGGCGTGTTCTAGGAGGAGCGCTGGTTGATCCAGCTTTTGGCTCGCCCATTGCTCAAAGAGGGTGAGGGCGACGGGCACCCCTTCGGGATGGTCGAGGAGTTTGATGAGCTGCTTGGTCCGCTGGTCTGGGGTGGCGTGCTCCAGAGTCTCGGCTAAGCCGAGTAAATCCGGCGGAGAGGCGGGCATGAGGCCCATGCGTAATCGGCGGAGAATAAAGCCCGCGCGGTTTGCGACTTCTGGGGTGCGGTCCTTCGCCAGTTCTCTTAGCAATGGGAGTGAGGCTTTGCCATTTTGCCAGATTTCCTGGGTGGCAGTGGCCCGTTCTTTCGCATTCGTTGAACCCAGTAAACTACGTGCCTCTTCCACGGTGGGCAAAGCACTCACGGAAGGCAGAGCTAGCACGGTGACGAATAGGAATGAGAGGACTTTCATCGCAGAGACAACGTAACCTCAGACGCCTTTCTTAGCGAGAAAGAGAGTCGAATCTTGGTTCGAGAATTTTTCTAACCACGGAATACGCGGATGACACGGAATTTAGGAAGCTTGGTCGGCGGGAGGGCTCTTAAAAACCCTCAAGAATCCTCCCCAATCTTCATAAATCTGCGTTAAAAATTCCCAGCAAAAAAACACTGACCACAGAACAGGGCAATCAAGCTAGGGAGAATTCGACCACGAATCGGCACGAATTTTCACGAATGCCTAGGTTCAGCAGACGAGAGGATCTCTTAGCAAAGGCAATCTGGCAGGATCCGTGAAAATTAGTGAAGATCCGTGGTTAAAAACACCTCTGAAAAGTTCCCTTTGAATCAGGAATGCCCTTATTTCTAGTTAGGGGATCCCTAGTTTGATCGCCCTGCTTGGTGGCTGAAAGGTAGAGTCTTAGTTTTGGATTTTGAGCTTTCTGGCTTCGAGTTTGTTTCGAGTTTCAAAATTTAGAAATTAGGATTTCCCTCGGCCCATCAATTGGTTCGCGCTATTTGTTCCCACGATTAAAAATCGCGGACGACAAAGAAAAGCTCACGCGAGGCCCACACTAGCGACCGAGGAGGCTTTTTGCCTGGCCCATGCTGATGCTGCGGTATTGGTCCTCTGTGAGGATGACCGGCTTGCGGGCCCAGCCGTTTCCGGCGCGGCTTTTGGCGTAGGCATTACTCCCGGTTTTCACGCTACGTCCAGTTTCGTTTGCCGAGCCAGTTCGGTAGGAACCGGTGCCATAGTTCCGCCCAGCGGCCTTTGCGACTTGATTCGCTTCCTTCGATTTCCGGCCGCCAAACCAAGAGCGTTTCCCTGAATTTTTTGACTCCGCAGTTTCGTATGATCCAGTCCCGTAGTCTTTGCCTCCAGACCAGGCCGCTTTCTGATACGACCGCTCCATGTAGGCGGGGACCGAGCTGTTCGCCTTTGCGTAGGCGGACTCTAAGCGGGAGTCGAATTGGCTACGCTTGCCGCCGGTGATGGTGCCATCATCGCCCTGCTGGATATCTTCTTGCTTAAAGGCGAAGGGATTATTCCCCCCGTCTTCACCGATCTGGATGTTGCGGCCACCGGTGCTCTCTGGAGTGAAGTCAACGACTTCTGGATCCGACGACGAACAGGAGATGAGTCCGGTGGCCGTAATAAGGAGCAAAAAGAAACGCTGCACCCCTTAGTGATAAGAGGACAGCGCGAGAATTCAAGGCTGGAAGTCGGCCTTAGAGGGCGAGCTTCGTCCAAGCGGCATTCGCTTTGGACGAATCAACGCACGCTTTGATGAAGGCCATACCGCTAACTCCGTCATCGACGGTTGGGTAATCGTAACCACCTTCAGGAGCCGGCTTGCCATCGATCTTATCTGAGATCGCGGCGGCGGCGGCAAGGTAGACATTGGCAAAAGCCTCGATGAATCCCTCAGGGTGAGCGAAGGGGGTGCGGGAATTCGCTTGAGCAGCGGCGCCTAGGTAGTCGTTTCCACGACGGTAAGTTTGACGTGGAGCGTTGGCGAATTTCACGATGAGATCGTTCGGGTCCTCCTGATGCCATTCGAGCGAGGCCTTGGTACCATAGACGCGAATGTTGAGGTTATTTTCATCTCCATTGGAAATCTGTGAGGCATAAAGAATCCCCCGCACTCCCCCTTCGTAACGGATCAGGCAGTTGCCATCGTCATCAAGTTTACGTCCTGGGATGAAGGCGGTGAGCTCGGCGGCGAGTTCATCGATCTCGAGTCCCGTAATGTAATGAGCGAGGTTATGAGCATGGGTGCCAATGTCGCCGATGCAGTTTGAGGCACCTGCGATTTTAGGATCGGCACGCCAGTTCGAGATCGCGCCACAACCCTCCTCCTCCCCTTCCACATCGCCCACCGCGTATCCCTGAGGATACTCGGCGACGATCTTAAGGATACGGCCTAGCTCACCATCTGCGACCATGCGCTTGGCCTCTTTCACCATCGGGTAGCCGGTATAGTTATGTGTGAGCGCGAAGATGAGACCGGAGTCGTGGACGAGCTTTTGGAGTTCCTTGGCCTGATCGATATCGAGGGCCAGTGGCTTGTCGCAAATGACGTTGATGCCCGCTTCGAGGAAGCATTTCGCAACCGCGAAGTGCAAGTGGTTCTGCACTACGATGGAGACGAAATCGACGCCGTCTTCACGGGCCGCCTCGGCCGTCGCCATCTCTTCATACGTTCCGTAGGCACGATCTGGATCGATGAAGAAGTCCTGCCCCGAGAGCTTGGATTTTTCAGGAGTGGAAGAAAATGCTCCCGCCACGAGTTCGATCTTACCATCCAGGTTCGCCGCCATGCGGTGGACTTGCCCGATGAAGGCACCACGGCCTCCACCGACCATGCCCATTCTGAGTTTTCTGTTCATTGTAAATTAAAGTGAAACTGCTTTGCCAGACTGAGAAGACTCATACATGGCATCGATGATGGTCATGAGGTGGAGTGCTTGATCAGGGGTATTGAGCGGGGCTGCTTTACCCTCGATCGCTTCGACGAAGTTGGCGGCAGAATCGATCCGGCCCATGTCTTCGCATTCAGGAACTTCGAGGACGGTATCGACTGATTTTTCGCCGTCTTGGGTGTAAAGTTCGGTGGTATCGATTGCGGTTTCATCGAGCCCGTCTGAGCCGAAGAGACGTTCGACTTTTCCGCCGGCTTTAGTGCCTTGGAAGACGACAGAGACCTCTTCCCGTTTAATCATTTCGGCCCAAGAAACTTGTAGGGTGAGGACTTGGCCAGTCTCGAAGGTGACGAAGCCGTGCGCGGAGGCCTCGACATCAGTGACGCCATCGGCGCGGTCGGGAATGCCCCATGGCCCTTTGAAGCGAGTGTCGCCCATGAAGGTGTCGAAGGTTTTGCCGAGAACATTCGTCGGCTTAGGATAGCCCATGAAGTAGAGGGAGAGATCGATCATGTGGAGGAGGTCGATCGTCGCGCCCCCGCCCGAGAGAGACTTGGTGGTGAACCAGCCCCCGAACCCGGGAATGCCGGTGCGGCGAATCCACTTAGACTGAGCGGAGTTGATGGTGCCAATCTCGCCAGCATCGATGCGCTTCTTTATTTCAACCGACTCAGGGCGTGCGCGGTTGTTGAAGTTGAACATGAGCTTCTTGCCAGACTTATCGGCGGCGGCGATCATCTCCTTGACCTCTGCCGCACTGAGTGCGGGGGGCTTTTCGCAGAAGACGTGCTTTCCGGCCTCGAGAGCCTGGATGGAAAGAGAGGCGTGGAATTTGTTCGGGACGATGATGCTGACGGCATCGATCTCATCGTTCGCGAGCATCTCGGCGACGTCGGTATAAGTCTGGGAAATTCCGTATTTCTCGGCAGCAGCTTTCGCGGCTTCCTCGCTCATGTCGCAGACCGCTGCGACTTCGCCGCCGGCTTTTGTAAATCCGGCGTGATGATACTGGAGCATTCCTCCTGCTCCGATGACTCCAATTTTTGTAGACATAATATGAGTTTTTTTTATTGGTTATCGCCGTCGAAGGCGGAATCGAACATGCCGCCTTCGTTACGCGGAAAGTCGAGTGATTTGGTAAAGGCGCAACTCTCGGTCGCACCGTGGAAGCGTTCCATCCGCCCATCTTCCCACTCGACGGAGAGGGGCCCGCTGTAACGGGTGTCATTGAGGGCGACAATAATTTCTTCAAAATCGATGTCACCGCGGCCGACGGAACGGAAGTCCCAGTAACGGCTGGCATCGCAGAAATCAGTATGCCCGCCGAAGACACCTGCGGTGCCATCACCGTGGCCCCACCAAACGTCTTTCATGTGGACGTGAAAGATGCGGTCGGAGAACTCGCGGATGAAGCGGACGTAATCGACGCCCTGGTAGCCGAGGTGGCTTGGGTCGTAGTTAAAGCCGAAGCGCTTGTGGCCTTTGATAGCATCGATGGCGCGTCTTGCGGAGACGATGTCGAAGGCGATCTCAGTCGGGTGGACCTCGAGCGCAAAGTTAACGTCTTCTTTTTCAAAGGCATCAAGGATGGGGAGAAAACGGTTCGCAAAGTCATCGAAGCCTTTTTGGAGGTAGTCCTGATCGGTAGGCGGGAAAGCATAGAGGGCATGCCAAATGCTGGAGCCCGTGAAACCGTTTACGACAGCGCCGATTCCGGATTGCTCGCGGCCGGACATGTAGTCCTTACCTGCATCGATGAACTTGCGACAAGCCTTGCCGGTATCGATCATTTCTTGAGCGGCCCGCTGGCGGACGCCCTCAGGGTCGCCATCACCATAAATTGCAGGTGAGAGGATGGCTGCGTGGCGTTCATCGATCGGATCACATATCGCCTGGCCGACAAGGTGATTGGAAATAGCGAAGCAGGAGAGATCGTTCTGCTTGAGAAGCTCCCAGCGACCTTCGACGTAGCCCTCTTCATTGAGAGCGGCTTGGACATTGAAGTGGTCGCCCCAGCAGGCGAGTTCGACTCCGTCGTAGCCCATTTCTTTGACTTTAGGCAGGAGTTCAGCGAGCGGAAGGTCGGCCCACTGGCCGGTGAAAAGTGTGACGGGTCTTGGCATGGTATGAGTAGGTTTGAGTTGTCTGAGGAAAGTTTACGGATAAATCATCATGAATCTGACAAAATCTTCATGAATCTGTGATTAAAAATCATCCTTTTTAGGGACTCGCGCAAAGAGCTTGTCGATATAGAGCACGCACAAAAAGACGA
>JALZWJ010000308.1 GCA_023300065.1 Akkermansiaceae bacterium | reverse complement strand
AGTCCTAGTCTCTGACCCCGCGATTTTCGCAGCGGCCTATGGGAATGACATCACCATTGGCGGCGTGTATTCCTCGCAACTTTCGAACGGCGGCGAGCGCATCACGCTGAGTGATGCAGATGGCTTGGTCATCCAGACGCTGGAATACAACGACACGAACCCGTGGCCTGAAGTGGCTGACGGCTTTGGCTATAGCCTCACCTTGGTTTCGCCCGTGGGAAATCCCGATCCTGCGCTCGCCCAAAACTGGCGCACTAGCCTTGAGCCAGGAGGAAGTCCCTCGTCACAAGACTCGACCCCCTACACCGGAAACACTGACGCGGAACTGTTAGCCTACGCCACTGGCGGTCAGACCCTCCCCACGATCTCCTTATCCAATGGTCTCCCCATCTTTGAGTTCCAGAGGCAACATGGAGCGGACTCCGTTCGGCTTGTGGTTGAAGTCTCTACGGATTTTGGAAATTGGTCAGAAACAGGGGTTGTATTCCAGAGCCAAACGAACACGGGCGACAATCGTTCTGCGATGCGTTACATCCTCAACCTTCCGGACTCTGCTAAAGCCTTCGCCCGGATCCGGGCCATCCTCTTGGAATAGAATCCAAGACAGGCACTTCGGACACTTTGCACTTCGAGTCGTCATTTAGAGACACTGAAATTCGATCACAAAAAATGGGCCTGACGCGAAAGCGCCAGCCCATTTTTTTTGGATCCCTCGAGGGGGGATGAAGTTTACATCTCCAACATCATGCGAGTCGGATTTTCGAGACAATCCTTAATCTTGATGAGGAAGGTCACGGCCTCTTTGCCGTCGACGAGGCGGTGATCGTAGCTCATGGCGAGATTCATCATGGGGCGGATTTCGACCTTCCCATTGATCGCCACTGGGCGTTGCTGGATGGTGTGCATTCCGAGGATGCCGCTTTGTGGCGGGTTCAAAATCGGGGTGCTGAGGAGTGAGCCATAAACGCCACCATTCGAGATGGTGAAGACGCCGCCGCTGAGGTCAGAAAGCTCAATCTTGCCCTCTTTCCCCTTGATGGCGTAGCCGATGATGTCTTTCTCAATCTGAGCAAAAGACTTCTGATCACAATCACGGACGACGGGCACGATGAGTCCCCTCTCCGTTCCAATCGCGACGCCGATGTCGTAGAAATGGTTCTGGATGATCTCGGTGCCATCAATGCGGGCATTGATGGATGGGATATCCTTGAGCGCTTGCACCACGGCCTTGGTGAAGAGTGACATGAAGCCGAGCTTCACGCCGTGCTTTGTGACGAAGTCTTCTTGCACCGATTTGCGGAGGTTCATGACGGCGGTCATGTCGACCTCATTAAAGGTGGTGAGGATCGCGGCGGTCTGCTGTGCGTTGACGAGGTGCTGGGCAATTTTACGGCGCAGCGGAGTCATCTTCTTACGCGTTACGCGGGTCTCCTCGCCGGCCTTCTTAGGGGCGGCGACTGGCGTAGGAGCTGGAGTAGGAGTTGCGGCTGGAGTAGGCGCAGCGGTCTGAGCAGGCGCAGCGGTGGGTGCCGGTGTTGGTGCGGCGGCGGGAGCTGGAGAGGGAGCGGCGGCAGCAGGAGCAGCAGACTCGGCGATGGTGCCGAGCTTCTGACCGATCTCGACTTCCGTGCCTTCAGTCACCTCGATGGTCACAATACCACTGGTATCAGCCTCGATCTCTTGTGAAACCTTATCAGTCTCCATGGTTACCAAGACGGCCCCTTTTTGAACGAAGGACTGATCGGTCACGGCCCAAGTTGCGACGGTAGCGGAGGTGATGGACTCACCAGCAGCGGGCATGATGATGTCGACAACCTCGCCACTCGGAGCGGGTGTGACAGCAGCAGAAAGTGCAGCGCTAGCGGCAGGTGCTGAGGCTGGTGCGGCGGCAGCGGGTGCCGGAGCAGCGGCCCCTGCCGAGATGGAACCGATGACGGTGCCAATCGCAACTTCTTCACCCTCGGCGACTGAAATCGCGAGAGTGCCGGAAACGGCGGCTTCGATCTCGGGTGAGACTTTATCAGTCTCCAGCGTCGCGATGACTTCACCTTTTTGGACGCTCGCGCCATTGGCATGGTGCCAGCGAGAGACGAGAACTGAGGTGATTGATTCCCCGACGGACGGAATTATAATATCTTGAGACATGGTCAATTAGGCTGAATTAGACTGAGAAAGCGTTTTTGCAGAGCGTCTTTTGCTCGCGTTTGTGGACGGCCTTGGAGCCGGTAGATGGACTGGAAGCGCGCTCACGACCGGCATAGCGGACGTGACTGTGAGTGATTTTATCAAGGCGAGGCTGCATGAAGGACCACGCTCCCATATTAAGGGGCTCTTCCTGACACCAGACAAATTTCTTGGCACCGCGGTAGGGGCTGATGACTTCCTTGATGTCATCAGCATGGAGCGGGTAGAGCTGCTCCACGCGCACGATGGCAACATGCTTAATATCATTCTCTTCCCGATACGTGAGGAGGTCATAGTAGACCTTACCCGAGCAGAAGATGACACGGGTCACGTTCTCTGGCTTATCGAACTCGTAGTGATCTGGGAGGACCTCGCGGAAGCTGGAATCGTCTAAGAAGTCCTCGACACCAGAGACGGCGCGCGGATGAGTGAGGAGGCTCTTTGGCGTCATCACGATGAGTGGCTTGCGGGTCGGTGAGAGCTTCTGGCGGCGCAGGGCGTGGAAGTATTGCGCAGGAGTCGTGAAGTTACCCACGATCATATTCTTCTCAGCACAGAGCTGGAGGAAACGCTCCAGACGGGCACTGGAGTGCTCTGGCCCCATGCCCTCGTAGCCGTGTGGCAGGAGGAGAACCATGGAGCTCGGAGTCTGCCACTTCGACTCAGCGGAAGAGATGAATTGGTCAATGATGACCTGTGCACCATTGGCAAAGTCCCCAAACTGAGCTTCCCAGAGGATGAGCATGTTCGGGCAACCGAGTGAGTATCCGTAATCGAAGCCAAGGACCGCCGTCTCCGAAAGAAGGCTGTTATAAACGCAGAAGCGTTCCTGGTTCTCGCTAATTTGGCGAAGTGGGATGTAGCGCTCACGAGTCTCATAATCGTAGAAGACGGCGTGACGGTGACTGAAGGTTCCGCGTCGGCAATCCTGACCGGAGAGACGGACTGGGAAGCCCTCGATCAGAAGTGAGCCAAAGGCTAGGGCCTCTGCAAATGCCCAGTCGAAAGGCCCTCCTTTTTGGAGTGCCTCGGCCCGACGTGGGACAAAACGTTTCGCCAAAGTGGGGTGCAGTTGGAAGCCCTCAGGAATTGTGGTGAGGACCTTTCCTATGTGCTGAAGGGTATCGAGGTCGATGCCGGTCGTGACCGCATCGTGCGAATACGGAGGCTGGGCCTCGGCGGTTGAGCCGGTGTAAACATCGAAGCTGCCATCCTGCTCGTGCTTGCGCATTTCTTCGAGACCAGCATCGAGGCCATTCCAAATTTCATCGTGCAGGGCTTGGCCCTCCGCCACGGTGATGACTCCAGCGGCTACCAATTCATCATGGAAGAGCTGGCCGGTGGTCTTACGGCTCTCAATCTTACGGTAGATATGGGGCTGGGTGAAGGCGGCTTGATCGTTCTCATTGTGCCCTTGGCGACGGTAGCAATACATGTCGATCACGATATC
>JALZWJ010000307.1 GCA_023300065.1 Akkermansiaceae bacterium | reverse complement strand
AGCGCCTACGAGCGCTATTTCTCGCGAAAGCAGTAGAGCTGGTTCCTCCATTTTCTAATGCTGCCATTAAGATCAATGCTTTGATCTTAATTATGATCACCGTTTCACCAGAGGACGTTCTCAATACCATGAGGCAGGAAAACCCGTGATGGACCAGTGGTGACGCTCTCCCTCCACGTGGAAACCTCGCCATTAGTTAACTTATCTTGACAATTTAACTTTCCTTTGTTCATTTACTGCCATGAAGTTAGCAATATTCGGTCTTTTGATGACGGTCTGTCCGCTCCTATCCCAAACCGTATCGGTGAGTGCGGTGGATGGCTTTACGGGGCGATTCCTGACTAGCACGGGGACTGCACTGCCTTTTGGTTCCCTTGTTCGGGTCGGTTCTTTTGATCTGAGTGGGGCGAATTTGGCCACCATTCAGACCTCGTCTGATTTTCAATTACTGGATGCTCTCTTTACTCCTCTTGCTGAGGGGATCACGGATTCTGGTACGATCGATCAGGCCAGCACGACTGGATCGACCTTGATTGTTAATGATTTTGGATCGAGTGGGAGCGGAAATACATTTGGCCAAATCACAGGAACCGCGGCCTCATATATTGCACCCGACACGACGCTCTATTTCTGGATTTTAAATTCCTCTGATACGGCCTCTGCGACTGAATGGGCGATTGCGGGGTCGACCTCGGATTTCTTTGAAATTCCTACGGAACCCGCAACGACCACTCTGACCGCCAGAGATGCCGACATTATCCTGAGAGGCAGCAAGGTGGGTGATGATCTTCTCCTTGGCCCGGTAGACATTATCCCAGAGCCTAGCACTGCGCTGGCCGCTTCTCTCGGGTGTCTTTTGCTCTTGGGGCGTCGCCGCCGTCAAATGGAATGGTAATCTGATGCTTAAGCTACGAAGCTAACCCGCGTTAGCGGGTGAAGCTCAGCCTTCCAAATCCCCGGATCCCCTCGGGAAGGAGGACTGAAAAAATACCCGGTGCGGTCTCAGTCACTGGAGCGGGGGTCCACGTTTGGAGGTCGGTAGAGGTTTCTCCGGAGATTAAGACATCATCACGCCCTTCGACGGGAGCAAAATTGAGGGAACGACTGCCACTGGGGGTGAACCCGAGGCCGAACCGGTTGCCGGGAGTATCTGATTCTCGCGGGTTCGTGTCGAAGACATACTCGGCGAGGTTAGACCAACTGTCCTGATCTGGGTCGGCGCCCTCTCCAGACTCGGGGCCGGCCAGTTCGGCGGCGTCAAAAAATGAGACTCTCCAGGCGTCAAAGCCTGATGGGGCGGCCTTAGGAGTTAATCTCAGCTCGGTTTCAGTAAGATTCCCGCGATGGGCTTGATCGATGAAGCTTGTGGACAGCGTGGTGGCTGAGATTGGGTTGGGAACGGTCCATGCGCTGCTCTCAGAACTGACGATCGCCCATTCAGTGGCTTGGCTTGGATCAGGATCATTAAAGAACCAGAGAAAGAGCTGAGTTCCCTGGGGAAGGGAGGTGGCATTGACAATTTGGCCGAAAAATTCGCCGGAAGTGAATTGGCCATTCACGAGCAAGGTCTGCCCTGAGTTTCCTGACTGCGTGATCGTTCCTCCATTCTCAGTTCCCTCTGCGAGGGGGGTCCAGAGGGCATCCACTTGTTGGAAGTCGGTGGAGTTTTCGACGATGAGGGAGCCTGATCCAGTAAGATCTAGGAAGCCGACCCGGATCGCGCCTCCTGAGAGGGGCTCACCGGCGGAGTCCCGGACGGGGAGCGCGCCGTTAGAGTTTACCGTGATTGTTCCTGCGACAGCAGGGAAGAGGGTGGTGAAGGTGAGAGAGAGCAGTAAGAGGAGGTCTCTCATGGGGGAGTAGGTGAGGGGCTTTTACGAATCAAGAGATGATCAGCAAACGAGCTGACCAGGGCCACACCCTTTACTGAACTACGGTCCCAATTTGCGGAGCAGCGAGCCCGATGGTCCTAGGCTCGTCACCGATAATGTTGACGACGGCAGCCTCGCAATGGGTGAGCATGACGGAGGAGGCATTCTCGCCAGTGCCGTCAATGAAGACAGGATCGCCAGAGGAGATGGAGCCGCCTTCGCTGAGGAAGGTTCCGTCAGGGGTAAATGTCCCGTCTTCACTGAAAAAGCTGACGGAATCTAAAAACGGAGTCAGATCGCCGATGAATCCGATGTCGGATAAGAGGACGCCTTCAGGGAAGGGGGATACTGGGCCGACGAGGTTGACCGCATCAGGGTGGGCTGCAATGCGGGTTGGGGTGGTTTTTACATGAGTGTATGCTCCACTTCCACCGAGGGTGATCGTCAGTTCTTGGCTCAAGAAAAGGAGGACTCCCTGACCTGGGCGGATTTGTTGGTCGTCGTGAGTGACATTGGTCGCATCCATCCAGTTCCCTGAGATAGGGTTCCAGAAAAGGTCTAAGCGAGAGCCGTCGGTATTGAAAACTGAGACGGTGTCTTGGAAGGGTGCAAAATTGGCTCCGTTTGGCAGGAGGCCCGCAACGGTAAGATGCTCACGTAATATGACTTTATGTCCGACCTCGATGCCGAAGTCGCTCGCATTCCCGCTAATGGAGATCGTGTTTTGAGCGGTTTCAGTAATGTCGAGAGCGAGCCCAGTTTCCGGGCCATCACAAATTTCCAGGTAGTGACTCGCCATGAAGGGAAGGTCACCTGTATTCAGAGTGATAATGGAATTCCCTTGTCCTGCCTCAAAGGTGATACTTTCGATTCGTCCGGAAAATGTGTCTTCGGCGACGAAAGGAGGGACCCAGACGCTATTGCCAGCAGGGAGTGTGTAGTCGAGGTTACCAACGACCAATCCCTGATCTGCGCTCGTCTGAGCATTCATGAAAGGGGCGTTACTGAGAAGTAACAAAGTGATTAGACGAAAATAGTGCATGTCTTAATATCTAAGAGTTTTTAAAATTTGTCAAAAAAAAAGAAGGCGTAATCCTGTTATCTTTTAATATTCAGAGGTTTTGGGTAAATTTGAGCAATCATCTTGATAAGGTCTCCGCATCTATGGGTTCACGATTTAGCGATGAGGGGCCGCCTCATTTCCTGAAATAGAGAGGAAATACGGAAAAAAAGAGAGTGGCGGACTTGTCAGTAGAAACTCAGTTTGGTTCGATTGAGGGATGCGAAGCCAGCCGCCCTTCATTAAGACGCTCATTAATGCCCACCACAATCAACGCTGGAAAGAGGTCATTAAAATGGCGCCAAAGGTCTCGAAAAAATTTCAGACCAATGCCTTGGCTTACATTTTGATCGGGGAGGCTTATGCCGCGATGTTGGACTACGGCCGCGCGCGTCTCTTTCTGGAAAAGGCCGAGAAGTTATCGCGGGATTCCCCGGATCTCCTGCGCCGACTGACTCAGGCTTGGATCAAAACACGCCAATTTAATGCCGCTTTGCCGGTCTGCGAGAGTGCTCTTGCGGCGGGCTGTGATGATCCTGAATTTCAATTTTGGAACGCGAAGCTCCTCATTCAAACGGGTGCGCCTAAGAAAGAGCTGTTATCTCAGATCAACAAGGTTATCGAGCGAGGATACGATACGCCAGAGTCACTTACAGAGTGGGCAAAGGTGAGCATGCGGAGCGATGACGCTGAAAATACCCTCGACCGGGTGCAGGATGCTTTGGCTTCAAAATTTGCCCAACACCAGGAACGCTGGCAGCTCCACCACCAATCCGGCATGATTTTAGACCGCTTGGGTAGATATGGGGAAGCGATGGAGGAGGTGCTGAAGGGAAAAGAGATCGTGGCTCAGCGTGCGGCGCAATTTCCAAAGAGTGCACAGATGGCGCAAGGGGTGTTAGGGCGCCTAGAGAAAATCCGTGATTCTCTTTGTCGGGACAAGATTGACCAATGGATTGCCTTAACGGCGGAAGAATCCCAGCCGGAGAAGGTGAGTTTTATCTGCGGGCTGCCACGGACCGGAACCACTCTCTTGGAATCGATTTTAGGCGCACACAGTGAAACCGTTCTCGCTGATGAGACCAGATTGCCCGCAACATTACTGAATCAATTCCTCCTCCGTGGCACTCAGTCGCAGCCCCAATCCCAGTTTCAGCGCATGGAGTCGTTAAAAGCGAAAGATGCGCGCAAGTTCATTAATAACTACTGGGAGCAGACAGGGGCTTTTATCGGGCAAGACCTGACTGGTCGGCACTTGGTTGATAAGAGTCCTGATCTTTCAGCCCAGCTTCCCGCCGTGCTATCCCTGTTGCCGAGGGCGCAGATCTTGATTCCCACCCGTGACCTTCGGGACAATGTCCTCAGCATCTTCTTCGCCCTTCCTCAAGGCCCCGCTCATTGGCAGGCTCCCCTCTATGACTCGCTGGATTCGATCGCAGACTATTATGGCATTATCGCGGAGATCCTAGAACGGGTCGCGGAATGGTATCCGGAGCGTTGCCTCAGAGTTCCTTATGAAGTCTTGGTGACCGATACGGACGCGCAGGTTAGAAAATGCCTAGACCATCTAGGACTGGTGAATGAAGAGGGGATCGTGGGGCGCCGCTCCGCAGAGTCGACCTTGCAATCCCCAACCTTAGAAGCATCTGAGCCTGTCTATCGAAAGGCGATTGGGCGCTGGGAAAACTACCGCCAATGTTTCTCTCATGGGCGCTGGGAGGTAAGTTAGCGCTCAGTTTTTTGCAATAGTCTGATTTTTTAGCGCTTAAAATCGTAAATTTCTCAACCCAAAGCCACTTTTTTTATGATTCGCGGGAGAAGATTAAGCCCTCTTAGTATAAAGGGTTTGGCGGGTTTTTAGGTGAGTTGTGTAACAAGCGATTCACAAATGCTGATTGTTTTTTATACTTTTCACTTGTGTCGTTGCTCTCCCCATGTTTTTTTGTCTTCACTGAACTGGCGTTTACCCTGAATGCCAGTTTAACAAAGTGCCTGTTTATTTTGCGTGACGTTTCGTCGGTGCAGGATAAAGAGTGCACATTTGGAGTAAAATCCAAAAACCCAACAAAAACAAAAAAATGAAAAAGACAATTGCAATCCTCGCCCTTGCTGCAAGCTCAGCTTACGGACAAGACTTCATCAACTGGAACGTTCAACTTGACACCACTGGTGCTCTTCTCTCCACTAGTAGCCAGTCAGGCACTCAGGTGTTCGACATCTCCACTGACGGTTCAGGCTGTTTCTTGGAAGTCACTTATGGAACAAACGGCGGTGACTTCGCTTCTGGTGGCCCTGGTGGAGCAGGTCAATCGATCAACCTCCTACAGAATGCTGGATTAGGTTCAAACTTCGTGACCTTCACTTTGCTCAACGCAGTTGCTGATTTCGATATCCTCTCTCAGACCGCCAACACTGGTGCTGCCAATGAGTTCGGAACTTTGACTTCTAACGCTGCTATCGATTACACAGTCATTTCTGGCCTCACAAGTCTTGCTGGTGATAACACAACATTGGTTACTTACGGTTCTGCTCCTTCCGACAACGGTCAGTTCTCTGCTGTTATCGCAGGTGCTACTACCTTCACCTACGAGTATGACTCCTCCGCTCGTCCTGCTGGAACTGTATCTACTGACGCTTTCCGTTTCGGTGTTAACGCAGCATCCTTGACACACGTTCCTGAGCCATCAACAGCACTCCTTGGAGTTCTTGCTGGTCTTGGTTTCATCGCACGTCGTCGTCGCGCATAATTGACCTACTTTTCAATAGACTCTATTGAACTAAGGAACTCCTCTCTGAGGAGTTCCTTTTTTTTGGCCTTTGAATGAGGGGATGGATCCTCTGCTTCGACTCTTCTTCCTAGCAATACGGAGCTTGGGTTTTCGTCCGAGTTCTTGGCCGATGCATGAAGGCATCCCCTCTTTCCATCGCTGGATGCCCCATTTCAGTAATGAGCGAATCATTGTGGATCTCCCACCTTCCAGCGCGGAGAGCCGAAAGCGCGAGCTTTCGGCTACCGTCTTTGGACAGGGAGGGGGGAGATACTATAGGCGGCGCGCTTAGCGACCATAGTCGAATCGCTCCAGCTTTCGGCTCACCGCCCCCAACCAAGCCCAGCTTTCTCTGCTCGCTCTGTGGTCAAGACCCCTCCACCAAGTTTTTGCTCCTTTCTGCTTTTTCTGTGGTTGGAGGCGTATGGCGCAATAGGCTGTAAAGGCCTTCTTTATATCAGCCCAGCCCACCGAGCTGGGTTTTGGGGTGGGCGGTAAGGTTCGCTGAAGGTGAACTTTATAAAAGAGACTTATGAGCTTGTCCTTCAGACAAGGTTGACTGAGGTGGTGATGACATGGGGCGTTGCCCGCATGCTGGTATGAGGGAGGCCTTTGGCCAAGGCCGTGGAGAATGTCGGGCTAAAGCTGGGATTTCTAACGCAGATTTGAGAGGGATTTGCGCGGGCTACGCTGTTTTTCTGGGAAGCCTTGCGGAGGGGCTTTTGAATGGTGAGTTTTGGATCACGGCAAGAAGCGAGAGTTTTGACACCAATTTTAAAGGATGGAGAAGGGATTCCACAGATTTTCTCTGAGCTTGATTGAGGGGGGAATTAGGAACTGGGAATTTTCACGCCGATTTCAGAAGAATTTCCGCGGATTGACGCAGATTTTTTTCCCTAGAGACCCTGGACGTATTGGGCGTTGGTCTTGATCTCGACCATTTGGTGGAGGGTTTCCTTTGGTTGATTTTCGTCGGCGAGGAACTTCTCGAATTCTTGGATGAGGCTGACTTTATCGAGCTTCTCTTTTGATCCGGAACCGATGTCGGTGAGGTCGATGAAGAATTCATCGAAGAGGTCGGAGTAGTCTCGGACGGCTTCGAGGTTTAGGAATTGCTCGTGGTTATAGATGCTGGGGTATCCCCCTTTTTGCTTGTCTACGGCGAAGGAGATTCCCTTCACGTTGGTGATGGTGGTGGCCTTGGTGCAGCTGAGCATGCAGTTGTCTTCGATCGCTTTTTTCTTACAGCCGACGGTTCTTTGGAAGAAGCATTGGCGAGAGGTCATCATCAAGATGGGATGGTAGATGCTGTAGAGGAGCTTGAAGCCCTTTGGACGCTTGATGTTCCTGATCTGGTTTTTGTTGATCTCGTTTGAGATGAAGGCGCCTTTGCAATCGAGGGCCTCCTGCATCGTGACGAGGGCGTGAGAGTTTGTGGTATTGAGGAAGGGACCGGCGATCCACTCGATTCCCATTTCGTGCGCTTTGTAGGCGATGCCGGTGTTGTTGGTGACGATGGTGGTGGGCTTTGCCAATTCCAGGATGCGGACTGCTTCGAGGTAATCCTTCCCGATGAGGACGGCTGGGAACCATGGGATGAATCTGGGATTGCGCTGGAGGATCTCGCTGTATTTATCGCAGCCGATTTTCAGACTCTCGGGGATTTTAAAGTAGATGTCGGCCTCGGTGACGTCGCAGAGGTGGGCATCTTTTTCATCGCTGATGAGGAGGGAGAGCTTGGGGGCGGCTTCGACTTTGGGGTGTTGCGGAAGTGCGGGGACCTCGGCATGGGGCACGGGCTCGATCGATCCGTTAAGGAGGAACGCGAGTTCCTTTTTCATGGCGGTGAGTTCTTTGAACGGGATCCCTAGCTCTTCATTGAGTTCGGAGAAATCGATCTCACCTAGGGCGTAGCTCTGGTTATCGAAACTCTTTAAACGCTTCGCGATGAGATATGCGGTGATGGGAGAATCGGTGGAGGGGCGGAGGAGCGAGGTGGACTGAACCACGAATTCCTCACCATGCGCGCGGGCCGTAAAGGTGAGCTTTTCCTCGAGGACGGCTCTGATTGAGATCACGAGGTCAGCCTTGCTCACGTCGAGGTCCTTGACCTTATCGGCGAGGCTGGCACCGAGGACTTTTTTGTCCTCGTAGAGACCCTTTTGAACGACTTGGCTCTCTTGCTCAGTGGTGGCGCCACTGAGTTGGAGGGCGTTCTTGGCACTGTAGTCCTTGGGACTATCAATGAACATGTTCTTGGTGAGATTCCCGGTGAGGAAGGAGTTGGTGAAACTCCGATTGAAGACCTTGTGGAGGTTGGAGTCATCGTCCACTAGCTTGCCTGAATCGACGAAGCTGTTGATCTGCTTTCGCCACGTATCCGTGACGGTGTAGACGTAGTGGGCTCCTTTGATGCGGCCCTCGATTTTGAGGGAATCGACCTTGGCCTCGACCAACTCGGGGAGGTCGAAGTAGGCGGAGTTGTCCTTAAGGTTGAGCGGGAACTTATTGCCGGCCGCCGTGATTTCATATTCATCACGGCAGGCCTGACTGCAACGACCACGGTTTCCCGAGTTCCCCACGCTCACGGAACTGGAGTAGCATTGTCCGGAGAAAGCGATGCAGAGTGCGCCGTGGACGAAGACCTCGGTGAGGATCTCGTTCTCATGGGCGAGAGCGGTTAAGCGGGTGATTTCCGGGAGGTTAAGTTCACGGGAGAGGTTGACGCGGTTTGCTCCGAGTTTTTTGAGGAACAAGATCTGCCCTTCATTGTGAGTCGTCATCTGAGTCGAGGCGTGGATGACAAGGCTCGGGAAGTGCTTCTTTACGATATTAAAGACGCCCATGTCTTGCACGATCAGGCCATCGATCCCGCTGTTCACGATTTGGTTGAGCAGCTTTACGAGCACGGGAACCTCATGCTCTAGGATAACGACATTGAGCGTGAGGAAGACTTCCGCATTGTGTTCATGCGCGAGGCGGATCGCGCCATGTAGTTCATCCACCGACAGATTAGAGGCTCGGTTTCTGGCATTGAAGGCATCGAGCCCGCAGTAGACTGCGTTGGCCCCAGCGACCACGGCAGCTTTAATGGCTTCAATATCACCACCGGGCGCTAATAATTCTATTTTCTGGCTCATGTTCTCTTTTCGATGATGGAGCTCACTTCACTGTGATTACAGCTGGGAGAGCGCTTTTTCAGCGGTCGATTTTCACTTCATCCCAGAACGGGGCTTAAGTCAAAAGGAGGAGAATGAGATCGATACGGCTTGCTGGATAACGCAACAGGCTCAAAGGAGCAAGACCTTGGCTCTGACTGACTGGGCAGGGTGACAAAACTCGGCAAAGATGAACCATGGATCTTCACGACTTCTTAGGTAGCGGGGCAACTCAGAGACACCCATCTCACTCAAGTATGATTCGTGAAAATTGGCGGAGATTCGTGGTTAAAAAAATCAATTTGAAGATCTAAACAGCGGAGTAATCCCTAGCTTGTGCGCCTTGCCCTCATCGACCTAGCGCATCACTGAGTTGTTGGGCGTAGGGCTCCATCGTGATGTTCATTTCTTCTTCCAAGCGGTTCGCCCTCGCGAGGAGTTCTGCGCTTGTGAGCGAGGGGATCTCGTTTTTAAAGGCTAGGACGATCGTGTTCCCGCCGTCGACCTCGAAACTAAGGAGCCGGTTTTTAAATTCGAGCGCGAGGAGGCGGCCTAACTCAGCCCGCATTTCAGGTGCGGCGTGGCAGATATTGAGGACGAGAACGCCGTCCCGATTAAGGGTCTTTTGGCAATCGCGCAGGTAGGATGATTGAACTTGAAGTTGCTCCATCCCTTCCGCGTTGTAGAGATCGGAGAAGATGACATCGCTCTGAGCGGCGGTGTTTTTAAGGTAACCTTCAGCATCGTCGATATGAATCGAAAGGCGGTCAGTTTCGGGGAGGTGGAAATACTTTTTTGCAACCTTCACCACTTCTTCACGGGATTCGATGGCGTGCACCTTAACACTAGGGAAACGATGAAGGAGGCACTTTACCATCGATCCCCCACCCAGTCCCATGACGGTGGCGGTTTGTAAATGAGGGATAAATAACAGCCCTGCCATCATTGCCTGGGTGTAGCCGAGCGCGAGTCCATGCACGTCCTTCAGCTTCATGTAGCTCTGGTAGATCTGTCCATCAAAACTGAGAATGAGGCTCGTCCTAGTTTGATAAACAGTGATGGGGCCGTGTTCATCAACGGTTGATGAAATACAGGGTGCGGTGATATCCATGAAGAAGTAGAACCTTCTCAGTAGCACGGTTTACAGGACCATCATACTAGAAAGAAAAACGGGCGTCATGAAGTGGCGAGGCGTCTGCGCACACAAACCGAAGCGGTGACTGCTTAAATCCAACAGACCTCTGGCGGCATATCTACGAAGCGGCCATCGACGCAGAATGGCTTACCATCCAACGTGACGAGGGAGCCCTCGGTCAGCGAGGCGATGAGATCCCAGTGAAGTGCGCTCTTATTAACGTTCCCAGTTTCAGGGTAACCCGCGCCGAATGCGAGGTGGAAGGACCCGCCCATCTTCTCATCATAGAGGATCTGACCAGTGGGTTGCGTGACTGCGCGGTTGGTGCCGAAGGCGACCTCACCAATCCGGCGGGCTCCCTCGTCTTGGTCGAGCATTGCGATTAAAAACGCCTCGCCCTCTTCAGCGGTGACAGCGGTAGCGCGTCCTTTCTCCATGACGATCCGTGCATTCCGAACGGCGTGGCCTTGGTAAACGCAGCGATTATCGAAGAACACCACGCCCTCTGCGCCGCCATTCTCGGCGTCTAGGTCCGGCCCCGAGTAGACTTCACCATCCGGGAAATTCTTACGGCCTGGGCTGGAGAGCCAACGCATTCCTTTCGTGGCTACTTTGAGATCGGTCCCGGCTGGGGTCTGGAAATGGAGTTCACTTCCAGCCATGAGCTTTTCGGCAAGCTCGGACTGCCAGCGGTCTAGGTTTTCCCAGAAAGCGACGGGATCGTCTTGGTTCAGTTGGCAAGCACGGATCACGAAATTACGATAATCACTGAGGCTCATCCCAGCGTCCTGCGCGTAGGCGTTCGTCGGGTAAAGTGTGGTCGACCAAAGCAGCGGGGCGAGGTCGGAATCGATCGATGGATCGTCCGCCACGGCAGCGCGTTGGAAGAATAATTCACGTGCCTCACTCTGCGAACGCGCGGCGCGTTGAGTTGTGGCGGTATCGAATTTATCGAGTGAGCGCAGGTTGTTGATCGCGTTGATATTGATCGAGGCATCGATCGTCTGAGCTTCGTGGAGGGTGAAGGGACTTACCCAGTCGAGCTGGTCATCATTCGCGAGTTCGTAGAACGCCTCGCCGAGAAAATCTGGCCGGCAGTTCACGATCGGGTGCCCGCCTGCTTCTAGAACCTTACGGTAGACAGCCTCAAGTAATGGCTCGGCAGATGATTGCGCATTGATGCGGACGATGTTTCCGGGCCTGACTCTGGTGGCGTGGCGGACGAGGACATCGGCCCAGCGATCAAGGTGAAGTTGAGTCAACATGATGATGAACTAAGCACAAAGCGGCTTGTTGTCACGCTTTGCAGATTCCAAGTGGGGCAGGGCGATCAAGCTAAGGGTTCCCTACCTAGAAATAAGGGCATTCCTGATTCAAAGGGAATTTTTCAGAGGGGTTTTTAACAACGAATCTTCACGAATTTCCACGGATCTTGGTTGAGGGTTTTTGTAACCACGGAATACGCTGAAGACACGGAATTTGAGGG
>JALZWJ010000306.1 GCA_023300065.1 Akkermansiaceae bacterium | reverse complement strand
CAACCCAGGCGGCGTAAGCTGAAAGGTTTTGTGTCGCCTCAGCTTCATCAAAGGTGATGCCAGCAATGGACGGCCCTTTCGTGCTTCCACCGAGATCCCGATTCTGTCCTTCGATAGAAAAACTCCCTGAAACACCATCATCAAGCGCTACATCAAAGAACACCATGCCCAAATTTGTAATTTCTAGACCCGCGGCTTCAACCGAGACTCCTCCCTCAAACGACACTCTCAATGCCGCAGGATCCCAGCGGCCATTTGTAAGGTCATTATTCCCAGCCATCACTCCGAGTCGGAAATGTCGTGGGGCGTTAGCATCCACCGTGAAAGTCAATAGTTCTGCCCAAAGGCCACCGGTCGTGTTGTCGGTATCTATCTGCCCAATGCCGTTGCTTGTCCAATCAGCGACATTCGCGGAAATCGCTGCGGTAGGATTATCAAAATCAGTATACGAATCAGTCGTCCATACTGTATCGGCCACAGCTCCAACTGACGTCACCCAAGAAGGTGTGCCGTCACTATTGGTCGAGCTGTCTTCTCCATTTCCATAGAAATAATAGCCCGCCGTTCCATAGACATCGTCAGCATCAGCATCAAAGTTCTTGGCAACGCCCGTGGACCGAAACGCAGTGGCTTCGCTGGTTGTAACATGATAGCCAGATGAGGCTGCCGTTGGGGGAATGGAAATGGACGAAGGAAACGCGATGACGTTCAGGCTCACAGTGACGGGGGATCCGGTCAGTCCTTCGGCCGAGGGGTAGAATGTAAAGCTATCACTGCCTTCAAAGTTGGTATCTGGTGTGTAGGTCCAAGCGGAGCCAGTCGAAGAAAGGAATCCATTCGTGGGTAGATCGACGATCGTGTAGGTGGCCAACGCCGCCGAACTCGTAAACAAGCCTTCCGTAGAACCATTCTTGGCAACGTTCACGGTTTGGGCAACAGCTGTTGGCGGCTCACGTGTTTCCCTGCGATAGAGATCCGCCACCGTCTCTGGTTCCATCTCAACATCGTAGAGTTTCACATTGTCGAGCAGCCCATGGTAGTTTCCCGTGCTGGTGGTTTCGCTTCCGAGGTAAGCGGTGGCAGCCTCGGATATCGGTAGGAAATTTACCAGTTCATGCTCACTCACTCCGTTCAGGTAAACTTTCATCGTGCCTGACTCAGCGTTTTTTACGAAAACGTAGTGGTTCCATTCGCCTCTCACTTCATCGGTGGCGACATCACTGAATAGAGTATTGCAGCCCTGAGGGATACAGGTTGACCAATAAATCCGATTCGAAGTGCCGATCTGGTCTCCCAAGCGAACATGCATAATCGAGCTGCCATTTGCATCCTGCATCGAAAAGACGGAATCCGCCACACTTCGGGAAACGTCACCGTTGACCCACATGGACAAAGTCATTTCATTCGCTACACCAGTAAATGCAGATGATGGAAGTGCCACCGAACCAGTGCCTCCATTGAACTCCAGAGCTCCATCAACCTTCCCTTCCGGCAACCATACTGCAGAGGTCAAAGTTCCATGATGTCCATTGCCGGACACATCAGTGACAACGCTACCAGCACCGTCATCAAGGGGCCAGTGGGCAACGATCGAAGCCACCTTGATCGAGATCGTGGCGGTTTCGGAGCTTTCGCCCTCAAGGCCGATGCTGTAAGTGAAGCTGTCTGAGCTTGCTCCGGCGTTGGGCGTGTAGATAAGATTTGGCGGAGTTCCGGTAATTGTTCCATTGGAAGGCTGAGAGATAGTGTATTCGAAGGTAACATCGGGGATGCTGGGAAGCGTGACTTGCCTGGGCAACCCGCTAATGGCTGCAATCGAAATGTCTTCTGAGAATGCCTCGATTTGTTGGATCTCGAACAATTCACTTGAGAAGGGCGTCTCGCCTTCGATGGAAACTCTGATGCTGTAATCCTCGCCGTTGGGAACGTCGGGAATCACCCAGTCATACGAGCGCATCTGTGCACCTGAGAGGCTGGCGATGGTGCTATGAAAAACGCCACCCTTATAGAGTTCGACCTCGGTTTGCTGGGTATTGTCGCCACCAATCCAATAAATCAGTTGATCCCGTCCGGTGTGATAAACGAGTCCTCCAGCAGGATTTACTAGCGCCATGGCTTTCCGACTGCCTTTATTGACGTAGGTAATCCGATTGGCTTGAATTTCCCCTCGATTGTTTGCCCCCAGATGCGGATTGGTGCCGTCATAGCCATTCCCTGCCGAACCAATAGCACCGCCACTGATGAGTTGTGGATCAATCGTGCTGTCTTGGCTTGCGTCATATCCATTCACCACTCCGGTCGGAGCGTCTCTGAAGAGAACATCCGGATTTGAGAAATAGCCGATCCGTAAGGTCGCCCAGCCTCCCGAGTAGCTCATGACCGTTCTGGTCTTAGCCCCCCCCTCTGGGCGGAAGCGCCAACCGAAATTCGAACTGGTTTTATTGGTGCCCAAAGTTCCTTCGGTATCGCCCCATGAGTGAACGCATCCCAGTAGATGCCCAAATTCATGGACGACCGAATCCGCTGAGTTGTCTAAGCCATTACTGCCTATTACGTATTTAATTCCATCCAAGTTAGCAACTCCACCACTTCCGTTATAGACAAGAGCCAGATAGTCCGCGCCTAGAGTCCACCAGAGATCGGTTATATTCAAACTATTCGAATTCTTGAGATCCTCAAAGGTGGCAACCAAACCTTTATTATGGCCAACTTCCTCGACTGTTCCCAATAGCGTGACAACCGTATCAGTGATGTTGCTGTTTGCGAGCGCGTCATTAATGAATCCAGTCGACAATAAAATTTTCGCTTCCATTGCGGCGGTGCCGCCCATCGAATTCTTCGCTGCAGTAGTGTAACCAAGAACGCCATCAATCACATGATCGTAGTCAGAAGATGCACTCGCTGCAAAAACAGGATTATCGATCTCCGTCACCTGACCGTCTTGATTGTTCTGGTCAAATATCCCATGCTGATGAGTGCCGTCGCAATTGGCGCAAGTCCCATAGATATTCTGCTCCATATCTAGCTGACGAATGGCCACGTTGCCATTACCGGCCATGCCATAGTTGTAGTAGGTCGGCTCATCAAGCAGCTCGACGGAACCCGCGACCGCGCCGTCATGGAAAGCGAATCTCACTTGGGTGAACGGACGGTCTTTCACTTTTCCAACCAGCGACACTGTATTTACTCCCTGCTCCTCGACGCTTTGAACATCAAAAAGGACTAACTTGGATTCTGAGACTGGAATTGGAAAATACTGAGCGTCGGAAAGCAAAAACTCTCTCACGGCGGAAAGATCCACCCGAGCCTCGATTGCTGATTTGGTCTCCTCAGTGAATGTCAATTCACCGTTTGGTTCCCCATGTTCCACTTTAAATAAAGGCTGTCTGAATACTGATCCTTTGACAGGGTTACGTTTTACTCGGTGAACATCAGGAAACAACATGACATTGTTATCCCCCCTAAACACTTGTGAATCAGGGTTAGAAAGGAAGGCCACTGGCTCAGGCGATCCGGTAGAATTTGACCCTTCCTCGACAAGGAGGAGCTTCCTCTCATTTGAAGATTCCTGAGCAATGGACGTATCGAGAGGGCGGACGGACGTAACTGCGTTGGGCTGGGAAAGAAATTTAACAAAACAGGTTGCCGTTATGATCAAAAGAATCAGTAAATGAATGGAGCGTTTTGTAATACGGGAAGTCTTAGACATAGAATAGGTTGGTTAATGTGCAGAGATACGAAGCCCGTCGAGGTGACTTCCGCCGGGGTAGGAACCCGAAAAAGCAGTGCTCGCTAAAGTATTGGAGCTACTAATCCACGAACTCCCGTATTTCAAACGCACTAGAGAGGCTGTAGAGCTAATTGTTTCCGTCCACTCCGAGGCATTGCCTGCCATGTCGTAGGTTCCATAGTATCCGATGGTATCAGTGTAGGCGCCTACGGCAATGAACCCAGTTAATGCCCGGTTGTAATTTGCTGCCGGTGCCACGCCTGGAGGTGCCACAGCATTAGGCAGCTGATTCCCCCCAGCTGAATATAACCAGTAGTTACCCACATCTCCACCATCATTGAATGGTTGGTAGAAGGCAGCCTTGTGCCACTCGTCTGCAGTGGGAATCGTAAACTTAGCATTGGCATTTCGCTGCACGGATTGACCGTTTGCTGGAGTGCTCTCTCCAGAGTCGATCAAGGTGTAGGCACCATTTTCTGTATCTCCATTCGTTTGTGCTCCATTGTGCAGCCAATTACAAAAACGCATGGCGTCGAAGATGCTAATATAGCTGACTGGCTTGGATTCGAACCCCTCTTTTACTTCATACTTATTGCCATCGAAGTTCTCCAGGGTGAACGTGATTCCTCCATTATCGGGATTGGTCTCCATTTCCCTATGAAAGAGATTGAGATCATCGAACCCCAATGGATCAACCGCGTTGAGGAAGATGACGTATTGCTGGTTCGTCAACTCGTACTTTGCTATTTGATATTCGTAGTTCACTGCACCAAAATTGGTCAAAGGATTCGTAAGATTCCCCGGATTTCCCACAGTCACCATCTCCAACTGGAGCAGCGGGACAGGCAGCAGTGGAACAGTGTATTCCTCCATCCAGTAGAATCTGAGGCTATCACTAGAACGGGGAATAGAGAATGTGCCGACTGATCCGACGCCAGCAAGATCTTCCGCAACGAGAGACCTCTCGAACGATGCCGCGCTCAGATCTGAGCTACTCCAGAATCTGTAGAACTTTCCCGCCTGACTCGACCATTGAAAGTCAAGATTTGACCCGTTCTGAGTGATGTTAAGGTTGAGATCTTGTGCTTGGGATAATGGGGTCCCTCCAAAAGATAACAGCGATATCAGTAGGCTAATTGTTATTCTCATTTCTGAGTCTCATACAAAAGGCGGCACTTATCTAGCTAGGCATTCTCCTAGTGCTCCCCCCCAGCTCTCATCTTAGCGTCTACTCGCACCCTCTCCACGAGCTGGTTAATTTTTGAGTTGTTTGGGGGGAGGGGAGTGCTGAGTTTCAAAATCAAAGACGTGATTTTTCATGACGACCCTTTGGTGTTATAACCTCTCGTGGAAATCGGCCAAGCTGGGTATTTACCTAGGAGGTTGTCGGACTTAGGACGATTCGAACCAAATTGGAAAATGAGTTTTCCTGATCGGATCAGTCCGGCAGACTCCTAGCCTCAAGAAATCACATCGAGGTTGCGCAACAAGAATAACATAATAACCTCAGCGAAATGCTCCGTGATCGTGATAAGGTCTGCCTCCCGCTTGTCTTTAGCCTACTCTTTTGGGTGACAGCCTCGGCTTTTGCAGAGAGAAAAAACGATTTTTCCTCTCACTCGATCACTGAACTCAAACAACGGTTAGAAACGATCGAAAGCTTATTGGACGAACTCGCTAGTATCAGTATCCGAGGCGGGTTTGGCCCTATCGGCGCTTCCTCCCGTCAATACGATGAGCCAGAACAGTCTATTTGGCTTGAAATCAAATTGGAGGAGGAGACTCCAATTGAACAAATCGCGCTTGTCCCCGCCATTAGCCAAAATTCACAAGGGGAAATTCAAGCTGATGGTTTTCCCGTTGAGTTCACGATTCTCGCGGGGACTGATGCAGATCGGAAAGGGAGAGAAATTGCACACTTTCATGAATCCGATGCGCATCTTCCCCGAAGGGCGCCATTAATTATCGATTGTTCGATGCGGGCCTCTTGGGTGAGGATTGAAATATCAAAACTATCTCGCCACGCCTTAAATGAGCGATACATCTTGAAGCTCGCAGAAGTGCTTGTTTTTAGTGGTTTAGAAAACGTAGCACTAAGGCGACCGGTTAAAAAATCTTCAGGATTTATCGTTGGCCGATCTGCCCAGCACCCTCAATTTGTAACCGATGGCTTTTTCCCCTATATCATGGACGCCGCAAAAGGGACACAAAGCTACCCACTCATTAGTAGTGGAGGAACGGAAGAGCCTCACACTCTTTCCATCGATTTAGGAGAGGTTCAGGAACTCAGCCATATCAACCTTCATTCACTCTATACAAACTACTCAGTCCCTCTTTACACCGCTCCCGATGCCGGCATCCCTCACCATTGGATTCTCGAGAGTTCTCTTTCGGAAAATTTTTCCAACCCCCAGGTTTTAGCCGAGGTCCGATACTCTTCACTCTTAGAAGTTGGCCCAATCCTTCAACATCGAGTGAGAAGCCTCCCTTCGCGTTATCTTCGTCTTCGCGAAATCACACCATCGTTTGAAGCGCATGCTTCAAAAAAACAGAAAAAGCGAAGATCGATGGGGTTTGACGAAATAGAACTCATTGCCAACGACCAAAACGTGGCTTTAGGAAAGCTCTTTACTACCAACTTTGAAGCATCCCATGAGCAGAAAATAAAGAACCTCACCGACGGAAATAACTTTTACGGAGAGGTCCTTCCCATTCGGCGCTGGCTCAACGAACTCGCAGAACGCCGCAACTTAGAAATTGAGCGGGAAAAAATTCAGATAGAGTTAGATCTCCTCTACACTCAGCAACAAAAACGTTTGATGTGGATGCAGAGAATCGCAATTGGGCTCGCTGTAGGAATATTGGTCGCCATTCTCATTGGTCGCATGATGGGGCTGCGAAAAATCATCCAAATACGAGAACGCATGGCAGCGAATCTTCACGACGAACTTTCAGCCGACTTACATGCCGTCGCGCTTCTGGGCGATTTGGCCCACAAAAACATCAACCAGAAAGCCAAGCTCACGGACACTCTCGCCAAAATTCAAGATCTCTCCCGTCACAGTCGGCACTCTGTGCGCCATTGTATGAATATGCTGCAAGCAGAAACGGCATGTGATGATTTGGTTTCAGAGATGAAGCGTGCTAACCAGCGGTTACTGAGTGAAATCGACCATCAGTTTCATATTGATGGTCTAGAGTGGATTCAAAATCTGCCATCTCGAAAGCGCCTTGATCTCTCCTTATATTACAAAGAATGCCTCATTAATATTCTGCGCCATTCTAATGCAAGTTCCTGTCAAACCTACTTGAGCGGGACGCCAGACCACATCCGCCTTGATTTTTTTGACAATGGTAATCTCATCAACGAAGTCCCACCTTCGCTTCAACGTCGCGCAGCACTCCTAGGAGCGGAAATCTGCTACCAAGTTAGCCAGGGTGGGGAAAATAAGATCCTCCTTAACTTGAAAACAAGACCGTTCCTCCTCCGTTGTTTTAGATCTCGCAAACAACAAACTAAAGATCAGCTCCCTTCAAACTAAGAGTCTGCATGAAAAAAAACATCCGTATTCTGTTGATAGAAGACAGTCCTCAATTTCGTGAAGTTCTAGCCTTTGGTCTAGAAGACGAAGGCGACATGGAAGTTATCGGTAAATTTAATACTGCGGAAGCCGCGTTTCGCAGCCTAGCGAATGCAAAATCCGAGTCCATCCCAGACCTCATCTTACTTGACTTAGGTCTTCCCGGAATCTCGGGCCTAGAATTCATTCCCCGCTTAAAGGAACGATACCCGCAGATTGAAATCCTTGTTCTCACTCAATCGGATAAAAAGGCTGACATCCTCTCCGCCATTTCACACGGAGCAGTCGGTTACCTACTAAAGGAATCTTCATTGATGGACATAAGGCAAGGGATTCAAACCATCATGCGAGGAGGCGCTTCACTTGATCCTGTGATGGCTCGATATGTTTTAAGCAAGCAAACCGAAGCAAGCGTGGTCGCAGACAAAAACTCGAAACTCTCCACTAGAGAATTACAAGTCCTCAACCTTTTAGCCGAAGGGCAAGTTCAGAAACAGATTGCTGATCAATTGGACATCAGCCCCAAAACTGTCGGATTTCACATCGGGCATCTTTACCTGAAACTTGAAGTGAAAAATGCGCCTGAGGCCATCCATAAAGCTCACCAACTCGGCCTTTTTTTACCGAGAGAGTAGCCAGCTCCTTTTAGGTAGAGGGTCTTGAGAGACAGCTCTCTCAAAAAATAAAAAAAGATGAAATCAAGTTTTCGCTAAACCAGTAGATAGCGTGTCAGCAATACTTTCCGACCTCTTCCCAATGAAATGGATCATCACTTTCTTCATCACGCTTTTAAGCACTTCTGCGGTAGCCTCTAACCAGCCCAACGTCATCTTCATCCTCACTGATGACCTCGGCTACTCCGACATCTCCTGTTTCGGCGCCAAGACCGTTAAAACACCCCACATCGACAAGCTCGCCGAAAAGGGTCTCAAGTTCACCGACTTCCACACGGGCGCTTCCATCTGTTCCCCCTCCCGTGCAGCCTTCCTCACTGGCGCTTACCCCCAGCGCTCTGGTCTCTACATGGGCATCAACCCAAACCGCACTGCCCACTGGTTCCTCGGCCTCCACCCCGATGAAGTTACCCTCGCCGAGCAATTCCTCACTAAGGACTATGCCACCCACATGATCGGGAAATGGCACCTCGGCACCGAACCCGAGTTCCTCCCCCGGAAGCAAGGTTTCCAAACCTACTACGGCATGCCCTGCAACTTCGGCCACACTCCCGAGTTTTACGACGACGACGAACTTGTCCATAAAAGGACCCCACTCGACCAACTCACTAAACTCTACACCGATCGCGCCAACAAAATCATCCGCGAGAGCAGCAAGACAGAGAAACCCTTCTTCCTCTACTTTTCCCACAACTATCCCCACACCCCATTCCAAGCCAGCGCTCAGTTCAAAGGCTCATCAAAAGGCGGCAAGCGTGGCGACATGATGCAAGAGCTAGACTGGGGCATCGGCGAAATGATGAGGACCCTCAGCGAGACCGGCCAAGCCGAAAACACAATCGTCATCTTCACCTCCGACAACGGCTCCACCAGCCCCGCATTCACCAAACCCTATCGCGGCACAAAATATGTCAGCTTCGAAGGCGGCCACCGCGTCCCCTTCATCATCCATTGGCCTAAAGCGATCACCGAAGCCCGCGAAAGTACCCTCAACATCCACGCCATGGACCTCTTTCCAACCCTCTCGGAAATCATCGAGGCCCCACTTCCAAAAGACCGCATCTACGATGGCGTCAGCATTCTCCCTACCTTCACCGGCGGAGGCATCGCACGCGACGAATCCATTCCTTTCTTTTACTACAACTGCGAAAACCTCCAAGCCATCCGCCTTGGCGATTGGAAACTCCACCTCCCTCGCAAAAAAAATCAACTACCCTTCTGGG
Source organism: Akkermansiaceae bacterium (assembly GCA_023300065.1). Lineage (GTDB taxonomy): Bacteria > Verrucomicrobiota > Verrucomicrobiia > Verrucomicrobiales > Akkermansiaceae > SW10. Next base: position 543 of record JALZWJ010000306.1, on the reverse strand, counting down.
AAAAGAACAAAGTCTTCGCCAACCTCAAAACTCCTGTCCTCTATAACCTCAAGACTGACCTCGCCGAAGCCACCGACGTCGCCAAAGCTAACCCTGAAGTCGTCGCCCAGCTCCTCGCCCTCGCCCAGCCCACTCGCGCCCAACTCGGCGAGTTCATGCAGCGCGGATCCGCCCAACGTCCTACCGGCACCCTCTTCCCCGCAGTCCCCGTCGTCAGTCACGAAAAAGACTGGGCCACCGTCCCCGCCGAAACCGCCAAAGTCATCTCAGGCGAACGCACCGTAAGACACCCCGACCACAAGAAGCCCAAAGCTCGCCAGAAGAAAAAATGATCTTGAAATCCCTTCTCGCCCAGAGTTCCTGCGCGCTTACTCTTCTCAAGAAAGCGCCCGGCTCTCGCTAAATCGCAAAGCGCGCGCCAAAAAACACCCCAATATCACATTTGGCTCTTTTGGAACTCTACAACGTGAAAGATGATCTTCTTGAGCAGAGCGATTTATTGAAGAAGCTTCTCGGATGGACAGTATTAATGAAGCAAGAGCT